>JAKPMW010000427.1 GCA_029548715.1 Spirochaetota bacterium
CTGCTCGTGCGCGGGCCGGCCATGATCCTCTCGAACCTGGTTTCGCTGCCCACCATGCCTTTTTCGGTCTCCGGTCTCGCGGCATCCATCTCGGCCCCGGTCCAGGCAGACATGGGGAACATGAATCTCGAGGTTCGGCAAAGCGGACAAATCGTGCTGCGGCTGCGGATAGTGGCCGAGCAAAAGGTGCGGATGTTTGAAGCAGTTTTGCCGGAGATCGAGGGGCTGGCACCGAATCTGAGGCTGACGCAGCCGGCTGCGCTGCCCGAAGTCAGGCTGACGCTCGCCGGAGAAGCCGGCAGGATTGATCAGCTCAAGGCTGGGGAGATCAGGCTGGTGATTCCGGTCACCAATCTGGCTGCCGGGATTCACGAGATCCGGATGGTTCCACGCCTGCCTGCAGGCATCCGTGCCCGCAAGATTGATCCCGAAAGCATTGCCATTGAAATCTCGGAGGGAAAACAGTGAAAAGCATACTCGGTGTCAATATTGATCATGTAGCGACAGTGCGCGAAGCCCGCAAGGGCACTATGCCGGAGGTTGTCGCCGCAGCGGTGATTGCCGAACAGTCCGGCGGACATGGGATTACCATACACCTCAGGCAGGACCGGAGGCATATCCAGGACAGGGATCTGGCCATTCTCAGGCAGGTTGTTCATTCAAAGCTCAATCTTGAGATGTCACTGACGGAGGAGATAGTCAGGATTGCCGTTGAGGCTGTTCCGGATCAGGCGACACTGGTGCCTGAAAACAGGCAGGAAGTCACGACCGAGGGTGGTCTGGATGTGGCGGGTCAGCTTGAGCGGACACGCGAGGTAACAGCCAGGCTTGCGGCATGTGGCGTCCTTGTCTCCCATTTTATCGATCCGGACCGGCGTCAGATTGATGCAGCCAGGGAATCCGGGGCCCGCTATATCGAACTGCATACCGGGTCATATGCCAACGCGCGCTGGGCAGAGAAGACAGCAGAATACCGCAAGCTTGTGGATGCTGCCGGATATGCTGCATCAATCGGACTTGGGGTCAATGCCGGTCACGGTCTTGATTACCACAATGTGCAGCCGGTTGCGGCAATTCCGGAAGTCGAAGAACTTAATATTGGGCATTCGATTATCTCGCGGGCGATATTTTCAGGCCTTGCTGTTGCAGTGAGGGAAATGGCCGACCTGATCGAAACTGCAGGTGAAAGCAGGGATTGGCCCTGGACTGTGTAGGCCAGGTCAGGGACTGTGGTTGCCGGTCAGTCCACCGGTTTTTGGAGTGAGGCCTGTCGGGTCATCCGGCAGGCAGACAATCAAAGGCTGTCCCTTCGTGTGCGGGACAGCCTGGCACACACCATCATTGTACAGGGATCATTTTGCCTTGAGTTTTGAAAGCTTGAGCTTGAGGGCATCAAGGGCGATCTTGGCGTCCTTGAGTGCCTTCTGCCGTGTTTCGACGGTCTTTTTTGCCCGCTCGATGGCGGAAGCCAGTTTTTTGACTTCGGGATCAACCTTGACGGTTGCCTTTTTGGCTGTGGCTTTTTTGGTTGCTGATTTTTTTACCGAAGTGCTTTTTTTCGCTGCTGGCTTGCTGGCAAGTGCCATGTCGATGGCTCCTTAGAGTAGTAGTATGCCGGTCTGGATTGAAAAACCGGCCTTCCCTTGTACTATAGCACAATCTGTCAAGTCTTTGTACAGGTAATTTGTCCGGTGAAGGTATCTGCAGTGACAATGTCTTGTGGACAGCCGCTGGCTCTTCTGGTGTTGCAGGGGGACCGCTGGAATCCATGTCTGAAACGTCCCTTCCGCTGGCAGGGCTGGCGGGTTGCAGGTCAGCGCCGGGCGAGCCGGGGATCAAGGGCGTCGCGCAATGCTTCACCGATCATGTTGTATCCGGTTACGGTCAGAAAGATCACCAGACCGGGAAAGACGGTAAACCAGATTCTTGAGGGGTACTCTCTTGCCAGGGAGAGGATCTGTCCCCACGATGGGTCGGGGGGCTGTACTCCGAAACCAAGGAAGGAGAGTGCGGTTTCAGTCAGGATCGATCCCGCAATCCCGAAGGAGACAGAGACGAAGACCGGCGCAAGGGCATTGGGGAGGACATGACGCGCGATGATTCTCCGGTCCGGATAGCCGGCCGCCTGCGCGGCCTTGATATAATCCATTTCCCTGACCTTGAGGATTTCACCACGCACCAGACGGGCGATTCCGGTCCATCCCGTGATGCCGATGACAATCATGATATTGTAGATCGACGGAGGAAGAAAGGCCAGAACCGTCAGGATCAGAAACAAGAGCGGGAAGCAGATCACAATCTCGATCAGGCGGGATATCACGATGTCGACTGTTCCCCCGAAGTATCCCGCAAGACTGCCAAGCAGGATTCCGATACATGCGGCAATTCCCATGGCGACGATTCCGACCGAAAGCGCTATCCTGCTTCCGTGAATGATGCGGGCCAGGACATCGTATCCCAGGTTGTCCGTC
>JAKPMW010000010.1 GCA_029548715.1 Spirochaetota bacterium
CTCTCGCATGAAAAAGATTCTTGTATCACTCCTGCTTTGCCTTGTCGTTGTGCCGGCTGCAGCCTTCGACATTACATCCTACGCCGGGCAGGCCAACGGCTATTTCGAACCCCTGGTTGACATGTTCGCCACCGGCGTCAACTCCGGTCTGGCAGCGGCCACCATCCCCGGAAAATTCCTCTCCGTCGGGTTCCAGGCCAACCTGGCCGTCAACCCCGAGGAAGATATCCTGGCCCAGGCGCAAAACTCGGACAACTACATCTTCCCGATCTTCTTTGCCACCCTGCGGATTGATGACTTCCTCATCTTCGGACGCGGCCTTGTCGTCAACCAGAAGGGTCTCGACTTCTGGTATGCCGGCGGCGGTATCGGCTATATCGTAGCCGACTACAAACCACTCTTCCCCCAGATCCGCATTCTCGGCGCCTATCACATCCTTGATTCGGGCAACGATGCCTATTTCAAGATCGCCACCGCCACAGTCAACGTCATCGGCGACTACAAGCTCCCGATCCCCTTGTTTGACCTGCACATCCTCGGCAATCTGGCCTACGAGCGCAACATGCTGACCACGGACTGGCGCAATGTCGTCAGCGCCCCGGACAAGGACTTCGGTGTCAACCGTGTGCGCGCTTCGGTCGGTGTCCAGATCGGCTTCCTGGCCTTCCTGAATGCATCGTACGAATACACGATCCTGCCCAGCCCCAACCACAACTTCGGGATCTCGGCCAGTTTCTGATTTGCCGCACCTGACGTACAAACGCTGTCCTCCTTGCGGGGACAGCGTTTTTTTTGTGAACAGCCTCAGACCCTCAGCGGGGGCGCCGGTTCCCGTCGGACCTGCGTGCAGCGGGATGCCGACTTGTCCGCGCAGCGCCCGGCGGGGTGCTGCGCGCCCCGTGCGCCGGTCGGGCTCCAGTGCGCTGTCCCGGTTTCTGCCCGGGCTTCATGCCCCGCCCATAGACGATCTCCGGCGCCTGGGCTTCCATCGTCCCGGCATAGCGCGCATGCTGCGGGACCGTCTGCCTGATCAGTTTTTCGATATCCCGCAAAAAGGGGCGCTCTTCGTGCGTACAAAACGAAACCGCTGTCCCGCTGGCTCCGGCCCGCGCCGTCCGGCCAATCCGGTGGACATAGCTTTCGGGAATATTGGGCAGCTCGAAATTGATCACATGGCTGATATCGTCAATGTCAATCCCGCGGGCTGCGATATCCGTCGCCACAAGCACACGCAGGCTGCCATCCCGAAACCCCTCAAGCGCCCGCTGGCGGGCCGTCTGGGACTTGTTTCCATGGATGGCGGCCGCACCGATTCCGGCCTTTTCGAGCTTTTCGGCCAGCCGGTTGGCACCGTGCTTGGTCCGGGTAAAGACCAGGGCCCGCGATACATTGTTTTCCGCCATATACCGTTCGAGAATCACGTATTTCTCGGGGGTCTCGGCAAAAATCACGCTCTGGTCAATCCGCTCGGCCGTGGTGCCGCTCTTGGCGACCGTCACGTGCACCGGGTCATGCAACAGCCTGTTGGCCAGATCTACCACTTCATCGGGAAAGGTTGCCGAAAAAAACATCGAGTGCCGTACCCTGGGCAAAACGGCAATCACACGCTTGACGTCATGGATAAAGCCCATATCGAGCATGCGGTCAGCTTCGTCGAGCACAAAGATCTCGAGTGTACCCAGGGAGAGATGCCCCTGCCCCAGCAGGTCAAGCAGACGCCCCGGGGTGGCAACCAGGACATCGACCCCCCGTGAGAGAGCCTGAACCTGGGGATTTTGTCCCACACCACCGAAGATGCACGCCGTTGAAATCCGCATCCCCTTGGAAAAGGTGCGAAAATTTTCGTTGATCTGGATCGCCAGTTCGCGTGTGGGCGCAAGAACCAGTGTCCTGCACGATCGGGCCGCAGCCCGTTTGTGATTGGCAGACAGCCGTGCCAGGATCGGCAGGGCAAAAGCCGCCGTCTTGCCGGTGCCAGTCTCGGCCGCGCCCAAAAGATCCCGTCCCTCAAGGAGGGGGGGAATGGAGGCTGCCTGAATGGGTGTCGGAGTGACAAAACCGATTGAATCGAGTGTTGAGAGGATCCCGGCCGGCAGGCCGAGACTGTGAAAATCATTGTGCTGCATGAAACCTTCTTTCTGGAACTGCAGTCGGGGTGCAGATGGGCACCCGGACACATATATCAAAATCTACGCACGCAGGCTCCCGCAGGACACCCTTATCACGCGTCCTGCCGCTCATCCCTGGCAGGAGGCTGTTCATCAAAAGCAGTCTGCAGCAGTCACGCATCATGCAGCACTTCAGGCCTTGTTGCACGCTGTGCAACAACTTTTGAAAAAATGGAAATTTTCCGATACGCTGGGTGATGAGACCCCTTCACGGGACAAGGACTGTCAGCATGCGTACACTCACGATCGGCCGGAAAATACTTGTGACCGGCCTGACCCTGGTCATCATTCCCCTCGTCGCCCTCAGCATCGTGGCACTGGCTGGAACCAGCGCCATTCTCTCGTTTATCTCCGAAAACGGGGCTGTCACCACCGCAAAATCCTACGCATCATCCCTGCGCGACTACTACACGCAGGAACTGCGCCTTGTCTCGGCTCTCGCCGCCACATCACCCTTTGCCCGCTCGGCCGCCGCCCTCGCCGGAGGAAAGCCGGTCCCCGCAGAGACACTGGCCGAAATGCGCACGCTGCTGGCCGGGCTTTCAACAAACTATCTTGCCATTGCTCTCGTCTCTCCGGGCGGAGAACTCGCCGCAGGAAGCCTGCGCAATGGAGCCAGCTTCGGTGATCCCGAGCGTGTATTGATCAGTCAGGAGATCATCAAAAGCATCACCGACAAAAAGCAGCCCGCCGCCGCAGACACCGTCCTGTATGGAACCGGCAAACTCCCGGTCATCACCGTTTCCGCACCGATCCTGCACAACAACGAGGTTGCCGCCGTCCTCAGTCTTACGGCCGACATCAATCAGCACATTGCCGCCTTTCAGGCAGCCTGGAAGGAACGCTACTTCCGCGTCACCATGTGCAATTCAAAAGGGATCGTCCTGATCAGCAGTCAACCCGACACGATTACCGTCCTGGACGTCTCAAAAGAGGAAGGCGTCAAGGAAACCTCCGGACCTGTCCTGCGTGGCGAAACCGGGTTTGGTTCGTATGTCTACAGAGGCTATACCATTCTTGGCGGATATGCCCCGGTCAATGTGATGGACTGGCGTGTCGCGGCCGGACAACCGGCTGCCGTGTACGAGACGGCCATCCGCAAGGTACGAACCCTGCTTCTGGCTGTCTCGGGAGGCATCCTCCTCCTCGCCATTCTGATCTTTGCCCTCGTCATCTCCCGCATCGTCCGCCCCCTGCGCTCCCTGGTCTGCTCGCTTGGTGCGAGCGTTCGGCAGGTCCGTCTGGCTGCCGCGCAGGTCAACAGCGCCAGCCAGGCCCTGGCAAGTGCCACATCGGAGCAGGCAGCTTCCCTTGAGGAAACCTCAGCCGCCCTTGAAGAGCTGACAGGGATGACCCGGCAAAACGCCGACAATGCCCTTTCTGCCAACAAGCTCATGCTGCGGGCAGACGAGCTGATGCGGCTGGCTGATGAAAAGATGGGCCAGCTTGTCGCCGCCATGAACGAAATCACCCATGCTTCGCAGGAAACAAAAAAGATCATCAAAACCATCGATGAAATCGCCTTCCAGACCAACCTGCTTTCACTCAACGCAGCCGTCGAGGCTGCCCGGGCCGGGGATGCCGGAGCCGGATTTGCTGTGGTCGCCGACGAGGTCCGCTCACTCTCGCAGCGCAGCGCCGAAGCCGCACGCAATACCACCGGGATGATCGAGACATCGGTCACGCGCATCAACGAGGGCGGAACGCTGATGCAGGAGACAAGCATCGCCTATGCCGAGGTTCAATCAACCATCGAGCAGGTCAAGCACCTGATAGCCGAGATTTCGGAGGCATCGAAGGAACAGGCCGTCGGGCTGGACAGCATCAGCCAGGCCGTGCACCAGATGGATCTGGTTGTCCAAAACAATGCGGCCAGCTCGGAAGAGACTGCGGCCTCCTCCAATGAGACAGCACGCGAGACGGACAACATCGAACATGACATTACCAGCCTCGACGACATGGTCAACGCAGGAAAGTCGTCCTGCCCCCTGCCGGACCAGGACTGAGGCAGACTTCCAACCAGGCTCCGGCATCACACACAATGGATTGCGCACCTGCTCCCGATCGTCTGCTGTGCTGTCATGCCTGCCCTCTTCCTGATGGACAGAGGGCAGGCCAGCGATTCCGTCTCTCTTGACACTATCCGTTTCCGTGCGTATCATCATTTTATTCTGATCTCTGCACGAAAGGCAGGTACGTTGATGTCCGTGGCCACAAAAAACGCACATACCACGAGGAGTGCGCAGGAGTACCATCGCCACGGGTAAGGCAGCACATACCCGGCCGACTCTGACTCCTGACGCACATGGTATCCCGTTTGTCAATAACGGGTCGTTTCGCGTTACAGGAGCATACACCCTTGTTACCCAAGATATTTTTGCACACAACCACCAGCCAGCTGGAGGACGTTCTTTCCGTGCACCTCCACAAAGAGGGCTTGTCCTCTGTCCATCGGGAAGAGGGCTTGTCCTCTGTCCATCGGGAAGAGGGCTTGTCCTCTGTCCATCGGGGGGAGGAACAGTCATGAGCCGCCCCGTCCCCATATCCGTCCAGCACAGCATGGCTCGTGAAGACTCGTTCATCTGTATCCATTGCGGCCGGGCAGTCCCCATCCCCGAGGGAAAAGGAACACGCAATCGCAATCATTGTCCGGCCTGCCTCTGGAGCCGGCACCTCGACATCACGCCAGGCGACCGCAGATCAGGCTGCAAGGCCCCGATGGAGCCTGTCGCCATCTGGTGCCGCCCCGGAGGCGAATGGGCCCTCATCCACCGCTGTACTGCCTGCGGCATGCTCAAGGCCAACAGGATCGCCGGCGATGACAACGAGTTTGCCCTGCTGCAGATCGCAGCCATGGCCCTGGCGCAACCCCCTTTCCCCATCGCGGGAAGAGGGCCTGTCCTCGACCCATCAGGGGGAGGACCTGTCCTCAACCCATCAAGGGGAGGACAACCTGAAAGGAGTACCTCATCATGACTCGATCTTTTCCCCATAGCTGGGGCTGGACCAGTGAGCTTGAAACAGCGTTTAAGGAACATCGTCCGGCCGGACTGATACCCGGCCGTATCATCTTTCGCGGGGGAGACCGCTGGTTTGCCATGACGGCCGAGGGCGAGTGCGAAGTCATCCGGGGAAGCCGGGCCGGCGGAGATGCAGTTGTCGGCGACTGGGTCGCCCTCGACCGGCAGCCCGAGCGGACAGGAATCAGCGCCATCCTCCCCCGCTCAAGTGAGCTGACCAGACGAGGAACCGGCCCCCGTGTCGGGCGCCAAACCCTCGCCGCCAATGTTGACGTGATTCTCCTGGCGTCAGCCCTGGATGGTGGCCGCTCACTCAGCCGGCGCCGCCTGGAACGCATGCTTGCCCTGGCATGGGAGAGCGGCGCCAGACCGGTAATCGTGCTGACCAAATCTGACCTGGCCAAAACGCACGAGGATGCGCTGTCCATCGTTGCCCAGGCGGCGCCGGGAACCGATGCACTCGTCACGAGCGCCCAAACAGGCGAAGGCATCGAAAACCTGCGGGCGATTGTTGCGGCCGCACCGACCGCTGCCCTGATCGGTCTCTCCGGCTGCGGAAAATCCTCATTGGTCAACGCCCTCCTGGGGTACAACAAGCAGACGACAGGAGATGTACGTGAAGACGACTTGCGCGGCCGCCACGTCACGACATCCCGTGAACTTGTGGCCCTGCCTGAAGGCGGCCTGATCATGGACACGCCCGGACTGCGCGAGTTTGCCGGTGGCGACAGCGAAAGCATTGACGCCGTGTTTTCAGAAATGGCCGAGCTTGCCTCATCCTGCCGCTTCAACGACTGCACGCACCGGCACGAACCCGGCTGCGCGATCCAGGCGGCCCTCGCCTCAGGCGAGCTGGACCAGGACCGCTACGCCCACTGGCTTGAATTGCGTGAAGAGCTGGACAATGATGACCCGCGAAAACGTCTCCAGCGAAAAAAGCGTGAAAAAGAAATCTCCAAGGCTGTGCGTCGCTATTACAACGCACATCACGAAAAATAGCCGGACCAAGATTACTGCCCAACCCTTTCGCAATGCGCCAGAACATGCGCACACTTCAGCCAAAAAGTAAATTGGAAAGAATTTAATCCGGGATTGGCAGGCTTGCCTGCCAATCCCGGATTAACAATACGCATGCATATGGAATTGCACATCCCAAGCCGCGCACATATCCTTGCTTGACCGCCGCCGCAATTCATGTCATGATCAGGCAGCAAAACATTCTATACCGGAGGGAGTAATGAAAAACCTGTTCTGCACCATGCTGGCACTTGCAATTGTAGCCGGGCTTGCGGCCTGTTCGGGAGTTGAAGCCGACAAGGAGCTTGAGACAGCCATCCAGGACGCTGCGGCCAAAGCCAATCTGGACATGAAGTATGCCTTCGTCCGTGGCCCACAGGAAAAAATCATCTCGGACATGATCCTCAAAAAAGGGGTTGTGGCCTCGCTTCCAACACTGAGTCTGGCACTGATCAGCAAGGACCCCAAGGTGCGTGTCGTGGCCAACCGCTACCTGTATCGTGAGATCAAGGACTACATCTCGGAGTTCGAAAAGGACCCCAAGGCCACGCCCAAAGCTGCCATCAAAAACCTGATCAAGGGAATCGAGATGAGCAAGGAATACGTCACCTATTATGCGATTGCCTCAACCACCATGCTGGCAACGATGTATGGCATGGAAGAAGCGCTGGTCAAGGCTGTCAAAGCGCATCCCGAAAAGGCCCTCATGATCGAGATGGTGCAAAACATCATGCGCTACGGCCGGCTGCGCACCTTCCCCGTCGTCAGGGAATGGGCCGCGAGTGGTGAAAAATACGCCCTGACGCATGCTCTTTCGGCCCTGCGGAATATGTACCGCTGGACGGATGAAGAAAGAAAGACAATCGGCGAGTGGGCCCGGCAACACCTTACTGTCGAGGACCCCGAAACCCGTGTGCGGGTGATCTATGCCCTCTATCAGGCCGGTGGCGCCTTTTATGACAGCGCTCTTGAAAAAGTCGAAAAAGAAATCGAAAGCGGATCAGTCCCCAGTCTCTTTATTACCTGGCTGAAAAACATGGCCGGGAACGAGACCGATGCTCAAAAAATTCGCCGACTTTCCATCATCACGAACAGAGAAAAGATCGCGGGAGACCAGAAAAAGTAAGGGCACACTCAAGGAGAGGCCACAACTCTTCCCGGAAAGGCTTGCCCTCGGTCCATCAGGAGGAGG
>JAKPMW010000020.1 GCA_029548715.1 Spirochaetota bacterium
ACCGCCGATGAGATGGCCGCTCCGGTGCTTGCCCACCTGGGGCATGTCGGTATTTCCGCCGGGAGTCTGCAGGCGGCGATCGTTTCGAGTGTGGTGCCTGTTCTCGAGCGAACGATCCGCGAAATGCTTGAACGTATCCTCGCGATCCGCAATCCTCTTTTTGTGACTCATGAAACCGACAGCGGCCTCGCCTTTGACTACCCCAATCCGGCCGAGGTCGGGGCGGACCGGATTGTGAATGCCGCCGCCGGAATGGTCCTCTACGGGGCTCCCCTGATCCTTGTGGACTTCGGGACCGCGACGACCTTCTGCTGTATCTCGCAGGAGGGAGCCTATCTCGGAGGTGAGATCCTTCCCGGGGTGGGGATCTCCCTTCAGGCGCTCACAAGCCGGGCTGCAAAACTCAGCTCGGTACCGATCGGGCGGCCGCTCCGGGCCATCGGAAAATCAACGGGTGACGGCATGGTGGCCGGTCTGTACTACCAGAATGTCGGAGCACTCGAAAAGATCGTGCGCCTCCTCAAGGACGAAATGGGTACGCCCGAGCCGAGGGTGGTTGCGACCGGCGGGTTTGCCAACCTCTTCCGTGAGGGGACGGACTGTATTGATGTTATTGATGCGGATCTTACCCTCAAGGGGCTCAAGATCATTCATGAGCGGCAGCCAGGCTGATGGAACTTGAGCCCCGGGTGTTGACCGAAGACTGTCTCCCGGCTGTTGTTGCACTCGAGGCCGGTTCGCATGCGACGCCCTGGTCCGAGGGGATGTTCCGTTCGGAGATGACACAGGGTATTTCGTACTTCAGGGTTTTTGTCGAACGGGAGAGTGGCCTGCTGGCGGGGTATGGAGGGTTTTGGAATATGGCCGGCGACGGGAATATCACCAATGTCACGGTTGCCCCGGCATTTCGGCAGCGTGGCATCGGGCGACAGATCGTCCGGCATCTCCTTGGGGCCATGCGCACAATGGGGATGGAGTACGCCTCCCTCGAAGTCCGCAAGTCAAACCAGGCTGCAATTCAGCTGTATCAGTCCTGCGGGTTTGGCCTGCTTGGCGAACGGCCCGGGTACTACAGCGATGGAGAGGCCGCGCTGATTTATGGTCAACGGGTGCAGGCCTGACCTCGAGCGGCACTGAGGCACAGGACGAACCGCGGCAAAACCCCGGCCCGCCCTGTGCCTCGGTTGTGAGATGTGCTGTGAGTCTGTCAGGCGGCCTTGCTGTCGGTATCGGCGCCAGCGAGTGCGGCGGCTGCTTCCGGGTCGGTTTCCTCCCGGCGCACACGCGGGAGAAACTCAACGGTCTGGGCGACAACGTCAATCATGCTGATTGAGCGGCCGTCTTCGCGCTTGACATAGCTTTGATCAACGCGCCCCTTGATCCGTACCGGGTGCCCCTTTTTGAGGTACTGGCCACAGTTTTCGGCTGTCTTTGACCATGTGACGATGTTGATAAAATTGACATCGTTGATCCACTGGTCGTTCTTCTTGTAGGAATAGTTGTTGGCGACGGTAAAACGGCACATCGGCAATCCTGCCTCGGTTTCACGGAATTCGGGATCCCGGACAAGATTGCCCTCGACAATGATAAAATTCAGATTCTTCATACGGCTGGCTCCTTTCGCATCCTGCGTGGCTTTGTTCGGGACGCTGCACTGGCGTCCTCTCAATGAAGAACACGCATGGGGAGGGCCAAAAATTCCGTATTGCCCGATTTTTTTTTACAGACTGTCGACCCGGGCTTCGAGTTCGTCTTGCAGTGCGAGGGGAAGTCTCCCGAAGAAGTCATACCCGGTCCTGGCTTCGATCTCATCCACACTCAGGCGGTATCGTTTCCAGTCGTGGCGGATGATCCCCCGTGTGTTGGGCATGTCAATGGCAATCAGGCGGATTCCGTTTTTCGATTCAATCCGGGCCGGGTCGATTCCCCGGTCCAGGATGGCGACGACCTTCCAGGACGAAACCGGAACAGCCACACGGTTGGCCCCGATGCGGGCAGCATCAGGGGTATAGCGACCGCCTGCGATGATCCAGACCGTCTTGCCGGAGTCCCGCGCGAGAGAGGCGCAGTAGTCCTCCAGCTTCAGCCAGGGCCCGCCGTTGAGATCATGTGTCTGGGGGATGATGTTGGACATGAGGAAGGTGGCCAGGTTGTTTTCGGCAGTATCGGTCCTGTCGAGCGAGCGGCAGAGATGGCCACGGTCGTACCCGCTGCCGGTATAGTCGTCATGGGTGGCGCGGGGCAGGCCGGCGGGCAGGTCGGTGTCGATGCGGAATTTTCCCGTGTAGCGCGGGACGGCGCCGTACGAGCTGGTGTCAATCCGCCAGGCTACCCAGGCCGGGCTGACAATCTCACCCTTGTAGGAGAGGACAAACTGGGGCTTTATGATAATGTGATCATCCTCAGGCGTGGCATCCACCGGTGTGCCGAGGGCAAGATGCGGACTCTCGTAGGTCTGGGCGGCCCGCTCCGCGTCAGGGGAGCCAGCCGTGACAGTGGCCGGGACGGATGTCGTCCGGGGCGAAAACCAGCCCGAGCGGTAGCCATACCAGGCCAGCGCAATGACAAGGGCAATCAGTAGAGGAATCCAGGAATGACGGCGACGGCTCATGAGGGCCTCCAGATAATGGGGTCAGCGGTAAATATACGGGCCGATGGACAGTTAGGTGCTTCATCTGCGCCGTGGTTTTCGGGTACAACTGATTTGCTCCGGATACAACTTGCAGGTGTGGATGCAGCCGGTTTTTTCCAAAGACGCATTCTGCTGCAGGCTCCATATCTTTTTTAATGGGAACAGTCTCCAGCCCGGAAAGGGCGGAGCTTGCGCTGGAGGGCCCGATGCCTGAATTGCCCGAGGTCGAGACGATTGTGCGTGGACTGGCCAGCGTGCTGCCGGGCCGGACGATACAGGCAGTCAGGATTCTTGATCCCAAACTTGCGGCTGGTCTGTCCATCAGCCCGTCCCGGCTTGCGGGGCGGACGTTTGTGTCCGTTTCACGCTTCGGAAAATACATCCGCTTTGCGCTGGATGACGGCTCGTCCCTTGTGGCCCACCTGCGCATGACGGGAAAATTCGTCTACTCTCCGGACGTGGCACCGCCCGGTGGGCGGCCCGCGGAGCGGCACCTCCGGCTTGAGGTATCCTTTTCGGACGGGAGCCGGCTGTTTTTCAGGGACATGCGCCGCTTTGGAACAATACGTCATGTGCCTGCCGGAGAAACACCGGCAGAGGAACAGGCCACTGCGCCCGATCCGCTTTCACCCGGGATGGATGAGGCCCGTTTTGCCGGTATGCTTGCCGGAAGCCGGCAGGCTGTCAAGGTCCTCCTCCTGGACCAGCACCGGGTCAGCGGGATCGGAAATATCTATGCCTGCGAATCCCTCTTCAGGGCCAAAATCGATCCCGAGAGGGGTGGAAACACACTTTCGCTTGCCGAGTCCAGGCGGCTTTTACGCGAGGTGCGTGCCATCCTGCGTGAGGCTATCCGGCACAACGGGACAACGATCAGTGATTTCCGCAGCGTTGACGACAAGACGGGTGATTTCCAAAACTGGCTGCGTGTGTATGACCGCACAGGCCAGCCCTGTCGGGGCTGCGGAACCCCGATTGTACGCATCCGACAGGGGCAGCGCTCGACCTGGTTTTGTCCCCATTGCCAGCACTGACCGGGCTGCAGGGCAAACCGTCTGCGGATGGTCCATTGTTTTCCAAAGGCCATGCAGCCGCTGGAATGACGCGACCCGGAAAAAGTAAATTTGAAAGAATTTAATCCGGGACTATAGTCGTGCATAACAAACGGCATGCCGTGCGGGAGCAGGAAGCGGACGTGCGGCACAGG
>JAKPMW010000032.1 GCA_029548715.1 Spirochaetota bacterium
TCGACCAGCCGGTACAGGAGACCGAGTGTCTCTTCCCAGAGCCCGGCATCAGCAGAACCCTCGACAGAATCCCAGACTGTTGTCAAAAAATGCGCCCGGGCCGAAATGATGTCCTGGCTCCCCAGACGCATGCCTTCAATCAGGGCACCTGTCAACACAAACACCGTCTCACGCCGCTGGTGGTCGGCAAACCCTGCCCGGATGGCCGAAGCCAGGATGGGGGCGGGCGCTGCCGGATCCATGCACAACTCAAGAATCTCGCGCACGGCGTCCCGCACACCACCTGCCAATGCAAGCAGCTCTTCACAACGCCCCTGATCGAGCAGCGAGCTGTCGGCATGAAGCCGGACAAGACGCGCCACAATCCTGCCATCACCGGGCCATACCTTCGCAAGCGCCTTTTCGACGCCCTCACGACACCCCCAGCGCAAGCACCAGCGGAAGCCGGCAAAAAAATCCTCGCCCCGCGCCATGTCAAGATAGCTCGTCAGGAGACGGCCATGATCCGCACCAGTCGCCTGCAGGAGCTCGCGCACCGGCTCGATCAGTGCAAAATACTGCCGGCTGCGCCTGATATCGCCGATGGCTATCAGGTCGCCCGTCAGGATCTGGCGCCTTCTCCAGAACTCGGCAAGAATCGTTTCAAACTCGGCGACGGGAATCCCCAGCACATGGACACACTCGTCAATGCTGCGCAGCGTGCGGGCAACCAGAATCTCATCGCCCGAGGCCAGCCCCGCTGCGAACTGCGCTCTTTCGTGAGCAGCAATTTTTTTTTGCAGCAGGGCAGCGATGGATGCCAGGGTATCCGCCCAGTCATTCCTGACAAGCAGCCTGAGGGAAAAATAATGGAACTCATGCTTTTCATACAACCGCTCAAGCGCTGCCCGAAGCAGCGCCTGCCGGTCAGCACCCTCATATCCGGCAATCTGCTCAAGACGCTTCCATGCCAGCGAATAGAAGAAACCGGTTTGACGAATCTCCTGTCTTTGCGAACAGAGTGCAACCGTGATATGCTGCTCAAGCTGGGCCTTGAGTTCCTTTTTGTCAAACGGATCGTTATCCGAGACTATGGCCTTGGAGAGCCATTTCATCCCGTTCTCCCAGCATACCGGGTCATCAAGATCGGCGACCCAGCCATCCGCAGAGATATCATGCATGTGTGCTGTTGCTTGCTCCATTATGCCCGCAGTATACCAGACGACCCCGTCAATCGTCAAACCTTCTTCACGCTACGGGGATTGCCAATCAGCTGGCCTCTGCCCCCTAAAATCTGCAGCATGGGCTTTTGTCTGCCGAATCATACACCTCAGGCTTGGAATCCCGCCGACTCCTGTGTCAGAGCTCAACCGGCACAAACGCAAATGACTGGCCATCAAACAGTCCCCTGTCGCCCAGCTTGAGCCGGGGGATCACAAGCAGGGCCATGAATGAGAGCGTCATGAATGGGGCCTGCAGCCGTGAGCCAAGAACCTCCCGGGCAAAATTCTGGCATTTGCGGTACCGCTCTGCAACAACCGGACATTCATCGACAGACACGATCCCGCCATAGGGCAGGGGAAGATATTCTTCACTACCGTCATCTGCAAGTGCCACAATCCCGCCACCGGCATCAGCAACCCGGGAGATGGCCCTGGCGATTGCCCCGGCAGAAGAACCGACGGCAATGATGTTGTGCGAGTCGTGAGCCACACTGGATGCCAGGGCACCACCCTTGAGCCCGAAGCCCCTGACGAAAGCCGTGGCAGGAAGTGCGTCGTCCTGATAGCGATTCACTACGCTGATTGCCAGAACATCCGTCTCCGGATCGGGGACGATCCGGTCACCGATGACCTGGAGCAATGCCTCACCCTCACCCGTCACAAGCTGGCCATCCTCAATCTCGATTACCCGCACTCTGGCCTGGAATTTTTGACAGGCTGTCCTTGATGCCATCGGCAAAAGACTGTCCTCGCGCACACCGACATGTGCGAACCTGTTTTGGATTGTCACGGGAGGAAGCGTGCCGGCATACACCCCGTCACGCATGACGCATCTGCCATGATACCAGGATTCGGATACCTGCATTTTCTCGAGAGGTGCCTCAACCACTATCCAGTCCGCGCTGTCACCGGGACGCAGCAATCCAAGAGGAATCCTGTAATGCATGACCGGATTGACACAGGCAACCCGCAAAACGAGCCCAAGGGGAACCCCCGCCGCCAATGCCCGGGCAGCCAAAAGATTAATGTGTCCGGCCATGAGATCATCAGGGTGTTTGTCATCGCTGGCAAGCATCAGTCTTCCCGGGGCCTCAAAAAACAGGGGCAGGAGGTCGTCAAAATTTCTGGCCGCCGACCCCTCCCTGATCTGGATCCACATGCCCTGCCTGATCTTTTCGAGGGCCTCGGCGGCGCTACTGCACTCATGATCTGTCGTGATTCCTGCGACGATATAGGACCGGAGATCAGGCCCGAGGAGTCCCGGAGCATGCCCGTCAATCGGCAGACCGGCCTTTCTTGCCGCCTCAAGCCTGGCCTCAAGTCCGGAATCACCCGACAAAACCCCGGGGACATTCATCACCTCGCCCAAAAACGCAAGACCATCTTCAGAAAAAAGGGTACGGATGTCATCAGCGTCCAGCGCGGCTCCGGATGTCTCCAGTGGTGTGGCCGGCACACAGGAGGGCGCACCAAACACAAACGAAAAAGGCGCATCTTTTGCGTCGGCCAGAAACCCGCGAATACCCTCAACGCCCAGGACATTGGCAATCTCATGCGGATCGCAGACCGCCGCCAGTGTCCCCTGCCGAAGAGCAGCAGCCGCAAAGCGTGACGGCAGCAGCATGGAACTTTCGATGTGTATGTGCGAATCGACCAGTCCCGGAAGGATGAACCTGTCAGGAACATCGTCGTCTGCAAGTATCTCCTTGATCAGACCGTCCTGAAAAATGATGCGTCCAGAGCGAATCTCGCCACTAAAGGGATGCACAATCCGGCCGGAAATTTCTGAATGGCCCACCTCAGCCTCCACTACAACCCGTTGGTAGCGCCATTGTAGGGCCGAAAGGGCGGGCCGTCAACGAAGACTCGCGCCGTGAATCCAGGCGAACAAAGCCGCGTGCACTTAATCCGGGATTGGCAGGCATGCCTGCCAATCCCGGATTAAATTCTTTCCAATTTACTTTTGTGCAGCGCATGCCGGAAGGTGGGTTGCAAAAATGATTAGGTCGGAATGGATCTACTCAGCCGGGAGGTTGTAATCACGGGCCCGCACAAAATCCGGCTCACCCTGGCTCCCGCTCCACTCTCCTGAAACGATCTTTCTGAACATCTCAAGATCGTACTCCCTGAAGATGGTAAAGCGGGGCAAGACATCAAGGGAGGATGTCTCCCGCACATATCCTCCAAATGCTGAAAAACCCGCCGAATAGCCGGCAATCCGCATCATGCGAATGATGTCCGTGTTCCAGCGCCCGTATGGATAGGCAATGTACGCAGGAGCCCGACCAAGTTTTTCCTCAAGAATCTTCCTGCTGCCCGCGATTTCCCCAAAAATTCTCTTGCGCCATGCGCGCTCATCCTCACCTGGCTGGCGCTTGACAAGGTCTGCATGGCTGATGGTATGTGAATGCATCTCCATTGACGAGCCCTCAAACTTCCGGAACTGCGCCCAGCCCGACTCGCTCACGCCCTTGATGTAGATAAAATTGCATGACTGGTATTTGTATTTTTCCAGTATCGGGTAGGCGTATCTTCTGATCGATTCGTAATTGTCATCAAATGTGATCACAACAGGTTTTGCGGGAAGGAACACCCTCTCGCCCCGCTGCACCGAACGCAGGAACGCGATCAACCCGTTAGCAGACAGGACGGTATACCCATCCTGCTGAAGCAGCCTCATCTGCCGGTCGAAAACTTCCGGAGTCAGGGCAAACGGGCCGGATGCCGCTGGCGAGACAGCATGATAGCACAGGACCGGAATCCTAAAGGCCTGCCCATGGTTTTCACCCGAGAGCCCTGATGAAACAACACACACCAAAACGATCCAGAGCCCGAAACCGGCCCTCATGAAAGGCTCATCAGCAGGGCAGCCGCATTCCGGCCAGCTTCAATCCGCTGGGAGAGAAGACCGGCCAGGGTCTGCTGCCGCTCGGCAAGCGTCGTTGACTTTTTGAGAACCTCGGAGACG
>JAKPMW010000043.1 GCA_029548715.1 Spirochaetota bacterium
CCTGTGAGTCTCAGACCCGCAGAAATGGAAGCTGTATGCCCCTGACCGAAAACGAGATTCGCGCTGATGTCCAGCGTTCGCTGGACAAAAACGATATTATCACCTTCCGGACCTATTATCTCAGCGACTACGGCGAAATGGTCCTGCGGATCATCGCTTCGTCCATTCTCGAGCGCTTTGGCAGGCCGGACCTGATGGACATCGTCTACAGTGCCGCCAAGGAACTGATCATCAATGCGACCAAGGCCAACCTCAAGCGAATCGTCTTCACCGAACTCGGGCTGGATCTCCTGAGTCCCTCGGATTATGAAAAGGGAATGCACATCTTCAAGGAACGGCTGGTTGAGGACAGGATCCGCCAGTACGAAACAGCTTTCAAGGAACTGGACTACCCCGTTGTCTCCACGTTTTATTACTGGCCAAACGTCCTCAATATCAAGGTAAAAAACAGTTTCGTCCTCCTGCCCGAGGAGGAAAAGAAGATCCGCACAAAATTCGAAAAGGCCCATTCATTTGCCAACCTGCTCGATTTTTACATGGAGTACGGCGATGACACCGAGGGAGCCGGCCTTGGCCTGGCCATGGTCGGGATCCTTCTGGATGAAAGCGGGATTGACAAGCACGCCTTTACCCTCTACTCCAACCAGTACAACGAAACTGCAGCCCGGCTTGAGATCCCCCTGGCAAAAGACTATGTGCCCCGGCGTGTCCTCTTTGAACGTGAGCGAAACAAGGCCGGGATGTCGGCTGACGAGTTCCGTGCGATTTTCAACCCCCGCACGTATTACCCCGCCTGAGCGGGCAAGGAAGAGACGCCCCGTGAAAATTTCGGCCTTTTTCTGGACCCAGTTTGCCGGAGCGTTTAACGACAATTTTTACAAGAACGCCCTGATCCTCTGGATCACGTTTTCGGCTCCGGGACTGGATGGCGGACTGCGCAGCACACTTGTGATCCTCTGCTCTGCCGTTTTTATCCTGCCGTTTTTTCTGTTTTCCGCCACTGCAGGATGGCTCGCTGACCGCTATCCCAAAGACCGCGTCATCCGCTGGACCAAGGCAGCCGAAATCGTCATCATGGGGGCCGGGGCCGTCGGGTTTGCCCTCGGAAGCATCCCGGCACTAATTCTGGTCCTCTTTTTGATGGGGGCCCAGTCAGCCTGGTTTGGGCCGGCCAAATACGGGATCGTGCCTGAGCTGGCACACGAGGAGGACCTCCTGCGGGCCAACGGCCTCGTTGCGATGGGCACCTTTGTGGCAATCCTGACCGGAACCCTGTTTGGAGGAATTGCCGGCAGCCTGCCCGACGGCCCGGCCACAACCGGACTTGCCGTAGTCCTGATCGCTCTCTTTGGCTGGGTGGCCAGCCTGCGCATCCCGAGGCTTGAGGCAAAAGCTCCCGTCCTCATGCGGCGGGGAGGGATTTGGCGTGAAACCCGGATCCGGCTGCATGAGATACGCCGCTCGCAGCGCATCTTTCCGCTTTTGGTCGCCATCTCCTGGTTCTGGTTTCATGGGGCCTTTGTCCTGCAGCTTCTCCCGATCCAGGTGATGGCTTCGGGAGGAAGCTGGATTCTCCCCGAAACCGTTGCCTGGCTTGCGGAAGACCGCGGGGGGAGCGGGTCACTGGTCACACTTTCGCTTTTGCTGTTTTCGGGAGGGATCGGACTCGGGTCGATGATCTCAGGACGGCGCAGGACCAGGCATATCGAGACGGCATCTTCCGTGACAGCCCTCATCCTCCTTGCCGCAAGTGCTATCCTGCTGCCCCTTGCCGATGGTGTGATCTGGCTTACCCTTGGATTCCTGGCACTCTCCGGCATCGCGGCTGGTCTCTACTCGGTTCCACTCTACTCGGCGATTCAGTCAGCCGCCCCCCCTGAAGAACGGGCCAGATTTTTTGCCGGAGGGAATATCCTTGATGCCGGCTTTATGGTTGGGGCCAGCCTCCTGATGCAGGCTCTCGAATTTGTCGCCATCGAACCGGTTGAGCGCTTTGCCGTTTTGGGTCTGCTTGATCTGCTTTTTCTGCTGCTCTGGCTCTGGCCAAGGAGCGATCTCGTGCAGCGCTACCTGCTGCGCTTTTCACAGGATACGCGCCGTGAATTGATCGGGCGACCGGAGCACGCCTGCATATTTACCTGTCCTGCCACGTTTTCCCGGGCTACGCTTGCCTCGCTGGCATTGTCCTTTCCCTGTCTTCCCGCCGGATACGACGGAAAAGGCCATTCACCCGAAGACACTGCCAGCCTTGTCGCCAATGGAACCTCCGTTGTACACACCGAAGGCAGCCCGCTTCCGGCAGGCACCCTCCGGTACCGGGTTACACTCGATGGGAAATTTTTTGTCTGCACGCTCGATGCCTGACCCTGCCCGTCAGGAACAGCACACAGCAGGAACACCCGCTTCCCGGGGGCAAGAAGCCGGGCAGGTCAGTCTCCAGTCCCGCTCAGTCCCGTCCGGGATGACGGATCAACCAGCACTGATGGATCCTGCGGTTGCGGTAATCGCGCGGAATGCTCTTGTCCGAGATGTTTTGTACTGCAGCCAGTTTTTCGAGCCCGTCGGCCAGCCTGAAATCCGTCCTGTTGTTTGAAAAGACAAGGATCCCCTCGGGACTGAGGGCCCGCACAAGTTGCTCAAGCAGCCAGGGGTGGTCACGCTGGACATCAAAACTGGTCTGCATCGCCTTGCTGACCGAAAAGGTTGGCGGATCAGCAACGATCAGGTCAAAACTTGCCGGCTTGAGTCCCGTGATGAATTCAAGCACATCGGCCCGGACAAGGGTGTGCCGTGACGTGTCGGGAAAGTTGAGCAGGTGATTGTCCTCAACCCAGTCCAACCAGGTATTGGACAGGTCAACCGTCGTCACGGCACTCGCCCCCCCGGACAGGGCATAAACCGAAAAGCTCCCCGTATAGGCAAAGAGATTGAGAACACGCCGCCCATCGGCAAGGGTCCGCACCATGCTCCTGGTCGGGCGGTGATCGAGAAAAAGCCCGGTATCCAGATAGTCCGCGAGATTGACGGCAAATGACAGTCCGCCCTCCGTAACGACCATCCTGTGACCGGTCTCCGCGATCCGGCCATACTGCTGCCCCCCGCGCTGCCGCTGCCGCACCTTGAAAAACACGTTTTCATGCGGAACATCCAGGGCGGCAGCGGCAGCGCGACAGAGCTGGTCCATCCGCCAGAGATGCTGCCTCTCATCAGGGGGCGTAAAGGTACGATACTCGGCAATATGGAGCATGCCTTCGTAGCGATCGATGGCCAGCGGGATTTCGGGGATGTCACAATCGTACACCCGATAGCAGGTGATGGCCTCACGCCTGATCCAGCGGGACAGGTGCGCCTCGTTTCGCCGGACCCTGTTCCCCAGAAAAATGCACTGCTGGGCAACGTGTTCGCTGTCATAGCCCTCTCTGGCCGGGTCTCGTGTCATGCAAAGGCTCCTTTTCACCAAAAAAATGCCAAAAACTGCCATACCCTGACCACCGGAAACGTATAAGAAGGGAAGGTTTGCGACAACGAGAGGAGAGCCAACCATGTGTACAGCACGTGTCCGGACCAATGTACAGGTTTCTGAACAGGCGGGGTTTTCAGCCTGGCTTCAACGCGAAAAGGGTCGCTTTGGGAGACTGCATGCCATCCATCCCGTCATTACAGAGAGTATCCTCTGCTGGACGCGCGAGGTGCTGCTGGCCTCGGGGGATGAGGCGGATTTTTTCGAGATTGAGTCCGTGGTCGCCCGGCTCTTTGCCCGTGAGGGAATTGTGGTATTCCACCTCCGCGCATGCGTATCGGCGGCCCTTGAGTACTGCGCCATAGAGCTCGGGCTGACGAACTTTGGTTTGCGCGGACGGCGAAACGAGCTGGTTGACTGGCTCCTGACCGCCGAGCTGTACCGCAGCGTACCACGCAGACGCATCGAAACTGCCGTTACCTGCCTTCTGGACGAGCTTGATCTCCTGTTTTATCGGGGTGGCGAGTTTGACGAGGCCCTCTTCCCCTGCAGACTGCACGCCCGGGGAATCTGCGCAGCGGATGAAACATGGGCCTGCTGGCTCGCCGGTGATGCAATGGCGTACCTGGACGGCGAAGGATTTTTGCAGCACACCGGGCACTGACTCAGTCAAGCTGGAGAATCATCCCGCGCAGGTACTCGCTTTCGGGCATCCCGAGGATGACAGGATGGTCCGCAGGCTGGTGGCAGTATTCGACAAGTCTGGCGGTTCTTCCCGCGTCAGCCAGCGCCTCCCTCAGTATGGCTGAAAAGGTATCGTGATCAACATGGTGCGAACAACTGTAGCTCGCCAAAATCCCCCCAGGCGTCAGGGCATGGGCCGCACGCAGGTTCAGTTCCTTATACCCCCTGACGGCCCCTGCCAGCTGGCGTTTCGAGGGCGCAAAGGGTGGAGGGTCGAGAATAATGCAGTCCCAGCGCTCGCTGCGCTGTTCCCTGAAAAAATCGAACACATTACAGGCCACAGGAGTTATCTGCAGGAGACCATTGGCGGCGGCATTGGCAGACACGAGATCGATGGCCTGCTGCGAACTGTCAACGGCTGTGACCTCGCGTGCACCGGCACGGGCCGCAAACAACCCAAAAGCACCCTGATTGCAAAACGCGTCCAGTACGCGCCGTCCCCCGGAAAAGGCAGCAACACGGCCGTACTGCTCCTTCTGGTCGAGGTACAATCCTGTTTTTTGTCCGTGCAACGGATCAAAGGCAAAGCGCATCCCGTCCAGCAGGATGGATTCGTCCGGCCGAAGCGCACCATACAGGACAGCGGTTGTCCGTGGCAGCCCCTCGTACTCCCTCACCTGGGCATCATTGCGCGCCAGAATACAGCGGGGTGCCAAAAGCTCGACAAGAATCCCGGAAATACCCTCCAGGCAGGCATCAACCAGCCGGGTCAGGGCCTGGACCACAAGGATCTCGCCATACCTGTCAACGACCAGCCCGGGAATACCATCTGACTCGGACCAGAAGAGGCGGCAGACATGGCCAAACCCGGCGGCCCGGCGTATCCTGAAAGCCCGTTCGAGGCGGTCACGGACAAGCCCATCGTCAAACGGGACATCATCGCCCGAGTAACGACGCCAGACAATCTGTGACTGCGAATTGACCATTCCCCGGCCCAAGAATCTTCCCCGCTGGTCATACAGGGCAGCCGTCTTCTGTTCGGGCGGGGGCAGGGTCTCAAGTTCGCCCGCGAAGACCCAGGGATGTCCGTGTGCCGCACGATGCGGTCCGGGACGAAGACGCAGTGCATCGCCTGAACCCGGGACGGGCCCGGATTCCCTGGAGTACGCGGTCATTCGGTTGCCGCCCGTGTCCGCCGGTAGATGGCACCCTCCCAGGGCCCACAGGAAAAGAACCCGTTGGTCTGGGTCATGGAAAAACGAAGCGTTTCGGCTGTAGCCTTGACAAAGGCCACCTCGGTAATATTTGCCCCGGCAAACCCGGTAAAATCGCGCCGGTCAATGGCCAGAAGATAGCGCCCGGTTTCTTCACTGTACTTCCCGTATACGGTCCCGATACCCTGGCAGAGGTTGACCTTCATCATGAATTTGCCATTTTCGTAAAAATTGAGCAGCAGGTACTGGTCACTCTCGCACAACCAGGAGGCCTTGAGTGCGGTCACCGGATCCTCAGCGAGATCCTTGTCAAACATCCAGCCTTCGAGGTCCTTGTAGATCACATGCAGCCACTGGCCATTGCGCCCTCCCGACATGCCGGGGACGGCCTCTCCCTTTTTGACCTCAACGGCCGAATTTTGGGGAACAACAGCAAGCAGGACTGCATTTGTTGCAGCCGTCTGCCTGAGTTCGGCCCCTCCCTTGGTCTGAACGTAGAGAAGATTGCCCTTGCCGGATGAACAGGCAATACAGGCAAACATAATTGACACGGCTACCAGTAACGCGCGAGCTGACATGGCACAACCACCAGAAATTGTATTGTTTGGGCAGAAGCGGGGAGATGCGCACCGCGTCTCCGCTGTCCCGCAAATATAGCGCCAGCAAGGGCCAACCGGCTGGCGGATATCAGCCAATTCCAAACTGTTCAGCCAAAACTGATGCAATCCCCCCGGCACCCAGAGCAACAACGCCCTGGATAAACGGACGGGCAATCAATACCCGGGAGGCCCCCAGGGCTGCAGCCTTGAGAAGATGATCCCGTGAGCGCAGCCCCCCATCCACCCAGACCTCACCGCAGTGCTTCCGGGCCCTGGCTGCAAGCCGGGCAAGGCTGACAGCGATTCCTTCAAGATCATCCGCAACCCGCCCCCCGTGGTTGGAAATGACAACGATATCGGGGTGCACCGCTTCAACCAGTTCCAGTTCAACTTCCCGGCAGATCCCCTTGATGATAAAGGGTACACGGATTTCCCTCTTGAGAGCCACAAGCAGGGCTGCATCCTTTTTTTCGAGGCCGGCCTTGCTTTCGACAGTAGCCAGGGTACAGGCGTCAATATCTGTCCCCACACTCTCGGCGACATCCTCTGCCATCTCGTACCTCTCAAGAATCTTGCGGTTGAGATGGGGCTTGATAATGATGGCCCCATGCGTCCATGCCTGCGCAAGGCCTCAACCCCGTCAGTGAATTTGTAGTCCGGGACTCCATCCCCGATACAGGAAAAGATCCCGGCGGCTTTGGCACCTGCCACCAGCGCATCATGAAACTCCCTTTCGGGCATGGCATCCCCGATGTTTTCATCAACACCGGTTATGGGAGCAACAGCAATCTCGGGCAACCCCGAAGCCGGGGCGCAGTCAACCTCATCCCACGACAAAACATTGTTGATAAACGTCAGCCCCCTGCCCTTTCCCCCCATACCGGGGACCTCTCCGGCACAGGCGCGACCATCACAAACCCGGCATCCACGACAGGCCCCATGCGTAACACTGTTGAGGCGGCTTCTCCAGGCATCAGGCATCGCATTCTCCCTTTTTCGGATAGCCCGCAGGCGAAAAAACAACGCCGGCACTTTGGCACAGGCCCAGTCACCGACGTCGCATCTGCCCGAAGGGCTGGCACACCTTATTTCGAAGCGGCCACGATCTCGGGAGCGTGTCCCGCACTGCCAAGCACGTTTTCGTTTTTCGCCTTGTACATGACCTTGAGAGCATCACGGGCCGGCCCAAGGTACTTGCGGGGATCAAACTCGCCCGGCTTGTTGGCCAGGACTTCGCGAATCTTGGCGGTCATCACAAGACGTCCGTCCGAATCGATATTGATCTTGCAGACAGCCGATTTGGCAGCCTCACGCAACTGGGTCTCGGGAATCCCGATTGAATCAGCAAGCTTTCCACCATACTTGTTGATGGCCTCGACAGCGTCCTGGGGAACAGAGGACGACCCGTGGAGGACAATGGCAAAGCCCGGAATGCGCTTTTCAATCTCGCGCAGGATATCCAGACGGATCTCGGGCTTCTGGCCCGGCTTGAACTTGAAGGCACCATGGGATGTCCCGATGGAGATGGCAAGCGAGTCGACCCCGGTCCGGGAAACAAAATCCTGCACTTCCTCAGGCTGGGTGTAGGTATGATGCTCGGCTGAAACCTCATCCTCAACACCGGCAAGCACTCCCAGCTCTCCCTCGACCGTAACGTCATGGGCATGTGCATATTCGACAACTTTTTTTGTCAGGGCGATATTCTCTTCGTACGAAAGATGGGAGCCATCGATCATGACAGAGGAAAAGCCGCTTTCGATGCAGGAGACACAGGTCTCATACGAATCACCGTGGTCAAGATGGAGCGCAATCGGGATTTCGCCGACACCCATCTCCCTGGCCTTGCGACGCATCATCTCGATTGCGCCCTGCCCGAGATATGTCAGGAGGGTCTGGTCAGCATAGTCACGGGCGCCCTTCGAAACCTGAAGGATCACCGGGGACTGGGACTCGAGGCAGGCCAGGACGATAGCCTGGAGCTGCTCCATATTGTTGAAATTGTACGCCGGAACAGCAAAGCCGCCGGAGACTGCCTTGGCAAACATGTTTTTCGTGTTGACAAAGCCGAGGGATTTGTAGCTGATGGCCATGATACGCTCCTTGAGGGAAAGGTTGGTGCTGCAATCAAATTGAAGAGAGGGCTGCGATAATTTCGTCCTCATCTTTCGCTGCCAGAAGAGCGGTCTTGATCCGCTCATTTTTGACCAGCATGGCAATGCGGGCCAGAATCTGAAGATACTCGCGGTGTTGATGACTCCCGGCGGCAACCATCATCACAAAATGCACGGGCTTGTCATCCATTGAGCCATAGTCGCTGATCCCTTCGCGTGAGACGCCGATGGCGATCACGATGTCAGTGACAGCATTGCTGTAGGTGTGCGGAACAGCGATGCCCAGACCGATGCCGGTGCTCATGATGTTCTCGCGTTCAAGAATGCCGTTACGGAATTTCTCCTGGTCGGCAATCCGGTCAGACGCGGTAATGCAATCCATCAGGTGCACGAGGGCCTGCTGTTTATGGATGGCAGCATCGAAAAAAATGATCCTCTCGCGGGATACATATTTCTGGAGCATCTTCCCTCCCCGGGATGGTTTCGGCAAAACAAACAATACACAAAAATAAGGCAAAAAAAAAGACACCCCTTGCCCCCCTTCGGGAGATACCGGGTGCAAACATGTTCTTTTCATTGAACAGGTATTCATCCAGGGAGAAAAATCGCTGGAATTGGGGCGTATGCCGGAGTAGACTGTATCGCACCACGACCAGAATGAAAAGGAAGCAACAGTATATGGAGCAGGGCCG
>JAKPMW010000085.1 GCA_029548715.1 Spirochaetota bacterium
AATTGGGATCCGGGCCGCACAAGGTGGCGCTGAGTACCTATCTTGCCAGTACGACCAGTTTTTCGTTTGAAAGCGGTCCCGTGTACGCCGGGATGACGACAG
The DNA here is from genome assembly GCA_029548715.1 of Spirochaetota bacterium. Taxonomy (GTDB): domain Bacteria; phylum Spirochaetota; class JAGLSM01; order JAGLSM01; family JAKPMW01; genus JAKPMW01. The sequence goes on from JAKPMW010000085.1 coordinate 103, forward strand.
CCGATGCCCTGATCCAGTATGCCATTGATACTGCCACGATAGGAACCCCCGAAGCCCAGCCGCGCATCGGGAGCTGGTAACGGCATTCAGAGACGAGAGAATCCGGGAAGTCCTGCGCCCATACAGGGCTGTTTGCAGGGATTCCCGGATTGCGTGTACACCTCATGTTGTGAGTGCTGCCGTGTATGGCGGGGCCTGAGACTGTTCCCCAAAAAGAATCAGCCGCAAGCGCGCTGACCGCGTTACATGCTGCATCCTTCACTGGCGGCTTTTTTGTACAGCACGGTTGTCTTTTTGAGTCCGCCTGAAATCGTTGAATACTCGCTGGCGAGGGCGCTGGCCTGTTCGTGCCGGTAGAGGTAGAGACTTCGCTGTGCACCCGGGTTGATGTTCATTCCGGCGGCGATGCGGGTAAAGGTCAGGGTGATGGTTCGGCCGGCGCGCTGCCAGCGGCCCGTGGCTTTTTTCAGGTTTCCGTTAGCGTCCGGGCTGGCTTCCCAGGCAAAGGTGCCGTTTTGGGCAAATGAGACTCGTTCGAGGACCACGCCATCGGCAGTCATGTTGAGCCAGGGGTTGGCGGTCAGCTCGTAGAGGGGGAACAAAAAGGCGGCAAAGACATAGCCCAGGCGACCCTGGCCCGGTGTGCGCACCTGGGCCCAGACATCAGTCAGATTGCCGATGGTGACAGGTGTGTCTTCAAGCTGGAGCATGTCGATCATCTGGCCCTCGGCGATGGAGTCAATCACCGGGCTGTTTGCGGCTGAACCGCTGCGGATATTGACGGGGCTGCCGAGGACGACACAGGGGGTGCGTTCTTCGGCGGCAAAAAGAGGGGAAACAGCGATCAGGGCAAGGATGAGGGAAATGGCAAGTTTCATTGCGGGGCTCCTTTGTGGTGTCCGGACTGCACGAACTATCATACCCCCTTCGCCCGAAACTGTCAGTCCGGGACGGTACAACCGGTGAAAATCCGCAGCATTTCACGATATTGAGATGGGACTCCGGGAGTACTCATCACACTTTTGTAATAACCAGCCCGGATTAATGTTGTTTTCGGCTATCTTTACCAGACATTGTGCGGGTACCACGCCTGAATGGCAGGCTGAAGGATCAGGCACTGGAGGATGGATGCATATCACGTTTGTACTGGTTGAACCGGCAGTCCCCGAAAACATCGGGGCGGCCGCCCGGGCTCTGGTAACCTGCGGGTTTGGCGATCTGGTCCTTGTCAATCCCAGTGGGCATGAGGACGAGCGGGCGCGCTGGCTGGCTGTCGGGTCGGAGGAGGTTCTTGCGGGGGCACGCGTCTGTGCAACGCTGGCTGAGGCGGTCAAGGGCGCTGATCTTGTGGTCGGGACAACGGCCCGCCACCGGGCCTTCCCGCGACCACTCGTCGATTCGCGAGGCCTGCCCCTGTTCCTCGAAGAAAAGAACGATCCGGGAATGCGTGTCGCCCTCGTGTTTGGCAGCGAACAAAACGGGCTCAGTAACGAGCAGTTGGCGCTCTGTCATGTGGTGACAACGGTCCCCCTCGCTGCGGCCTACCCCTCGCTCAATCTGGCGCAGGCTGTCATGGTCTATGCCTATGAGCTCTCGCGGGCCACGTTGGCGGCACCCTCCGTGGATGCTCCGCAGGTGGAGCCGGTCAAGATGGGGGTGTTTCTTGAGCACACGAAAGAGGTGATGGTTCGTGCCGGAATAAAACCGGAGGAAAACGTCTGGCGCCGGATCCTCGAGCACGTGGCCCATTTTCATGCCTATGAGGTCGGTGC
>JAKPMW010000462.1 GCA_029548715.1 Spirochaetota bacterium
TCTGAAGGCCCATGCACTCAGCCGCAGCGAGGCAGCAATAACAAGGGAAGACGCACAGGCCGGGCTTTGGGTCTGCCTCGAGATCCGCGACCATGGTCCCGGCATCCCCTCCGAGGCGCAAAGCCACATCTTTACCCCGTATTTTACAAGCAAGGAACACGGGACGGGGCTCGGGCTGACAACAGCGTGGTCCATAGTCAACAAGCACGGAGGAGAATTGCGCTTTTCCTCAAGCCCGGGACAGGGAACAACCTTTTCGATCCTCCTTCCCGTCCCACCCGGGCAGAAACGCGACCAGCAGGCAGCCAATATGCCACCCACACACGCCCGCTTCCGGGGAAGCGTCATCATCATGGATGACGAACAACCGATCATCACCATCCTTTCTCGCATGCTCGAACGGCTCGGGCTCAAGGTAACGGCCACCACAAACGGGGCAGACCTGATACGCGAATTCATGCGGGCCCGCGATGCCGGCAGCCCCTACGATCTGGTAATCACCGATCTGACTGTCCCCGGGGGGATGGGTGGCCGGGATGCAATCGCCATCCTGCGCAAGGCCGCTCCGGGAGTCCGGGCCATCGTCTCAAGCGGTTTTTCGAGCGATCCCGTCCTCGCGGACTGTACCGCCTGGGGTTTTGCCGCCGCCCTGCTCAAGCCCTACACCTACGCCCAGCTTGAGCAGATCCTGGCAGCGGTACTGCCGGAATCTTCATGTACCTGATCCGCGTTTTGCATTTAATCCCGCCTGACCACTGTGAAAACTTTTTTCCGTAGTATTGCCGGTAGCGGGAGGGAGCGGAAACAATGCGCATACTGATCATGGACGGCTCGGCTGCACTCCGTCCGGCACTTGAAGCAAGCCTCAAGCAGGTATTCCCGCAAGCGGTCATTGACACGGTCCGGGCTGACCAAATCCGCTTCAGCGGGTGTGCAGCCTGCGACGTCTGCTCCTGGAAGACCCCGGGTATCTGTGCCCATCCGGGACTGGCCAGGGATATCGCACGGTTTTTCGCCCAGGCCGACCTCTGCGTCCTTGTGACCGGACTGAGCAGCGGGGCACCACAAGCCGCCAGCAAGGCCCTCTGGGAACACATTCTCCCGGTCGTCCACCCCGGCTTTGTACGCTATCGCGGAGAACTGCACCACCGCTTGCGCTACCCCCGGCTCCCGGGGCTTCTGTTTGTTGCAGAAAGCGCCTACCCGGCCGGAGACCCGCACTCTGAATTCGAATCCGCCATCTTCGCAAGCTGGGCCGAACGGGCAGCCTGCAATACCATGTCCCATGCCGCATCCCTGATTGTCCCTGCAGGGCAGGCCCCCGACACAGGGAGACTGAATGCCCTGCTGAACGATCTCGCCAGATGCACGCCGGCACAGGGCGACCGGCTTCCCCCGCTTTCGGTCCCCGGCCTGCCCGACCCGGCCGATCCGGGACAGCAGTCACCACTTCTGATCCTGGCAGCCAGCGGGCGAAAAAACAGCAACAGCCTGGCGATTGCCCGCTGGCTTGCGAACCAGACTTTCAAAGACGGACTTGAAGCACAGGTTGTCGATTCCATGACAACGGCCCCGGATGAAACAGGCCGACGCATCCTGGATGCCGGACAACTTTTTGTGATTGCGCCCACCTGGCACGATGCCCTGCCCGCAAGCACCATCAGACTTCTTGAACAGCTTGCAGCCAGCGGGGGCAGTGCCGGCCGGGGGCGCCCGCTCTTTGCCCTCGTCCATTCGGGGTATCCCGAGCCGGCCCAGACGGCAACCGCCCTGGCATCCCTCAGGTTCTTTGCCCTTGAGCACAACTGGCACTGGGCCGGAGGAATGACAGCCGGAGCGACGTCCATCATCGATGGCAGGGATCTGACAGAGGCCGGGTTTTTTACCCGAAACCTGCGCCAGGGGCTGGCTCTCGCTGCGGCAGATCTGGCCGCGGGACGTGCGATCTCCAGCAAGGCGGTCCGGGCTGCCGCCAGGCCTCCCCTCCCGGGCTGGCTTTTTGCCTCGGCCGGCAACATGATGGTCAAAAAGAGGATTCGCCAGCTTCGGGCGGCAGGAATCGATCCCGATGCCCGGCCGTATCTGGCCAGCGGGACTGAAACGGGAAACAGTCATCATATTTGACTTACACCTGGCTGGTAGCGATATTTCCTCATCCCGGCTACGGAGCTGATTGTGCCCTTCCAATACGTCCAGAGATTCCTGATTCTTGTTCACCTGCTTGCGCTCTTCACCGCCTGCGGGGATGATCCCGCCGACTGGCGGCTTCCACCCGAATCAGTCCCGGCAACCACAGCGGTACCCGCCACCCCGGCTGCAGCCATTGCCGCCCTGATGGAATCGACAATCCGGGACCAGCAGCTTGTCGGTCTGCAGGTATCAATTGCCCGGACGAATGGCGAAATCTGGAGTCTGTCTGCTGGGACAGCGGATCTCGGACGAAAAGAGACCCTCTCCAGCGAACACCTCTTTCGCATCGGAAGCCTGACCAAGACCTTTACCGCAACCATCATCATGAGACTCGTCCAGGAAGGCCGGCTTTCACTGGACGCTCCGGTCTCAACCTGGATCAGGGGATATCCCGGTCTTGAACGGGTAACAATCCGCAACCTTCTTGGACACACCAGCGGAATACAGAATGTCTTTTCCATTCCCGATGTCTTTGTCAATTCCACGCTCTTTCCCGACAAATTCTGGAGCCACAAATGGCTGGCCATGGAGTGCTGCGAATCCGGCCCCGAGTTTCAGCCAGGTACCCGGACGGCCTATTCCAATACCAACTACATCCTCCTCGGAATCATCATCGAGACGGTCACAGGCCGTCGCATGGCAGAGCACTATCACGAGCTGGCCGAGGGTGTCTGGTTTGTCCCGTACGAAACCCGCCCCGCCAGCCTTGTAAGCGGGCATGTTGACCATTTTGTCACCATGGAACGCTGGTACGAACACAAGCCGGACACAAAATCCTGGGCCACCGCCGGTTTTACTGCGGGGGCACTCGCTTCGAGCGCCAAAGCCATCGTCCGTTTTGGACAACGCCTCTTCTCAAGCGAAATCATCCCGGAGGACCAACTCAACCAGATGCGAAGCTTTCGGGAACGCTACGGACTGGGATTCATCAGGTACGAAACAGGGGGATACAGCCTCTACGGGCATGAGGGCGAACTGACCGGCTTCACAGCCGTCATGCTTTTTGACGAGCCCAGTGGCCTGATCCTTGCAGCCTGCTGCAATACCACACCCTTTGATTCGGTCGCCCTCCTGGGGCAGATCCGGAGGCTCCTCCCATGACACGCCGCGCTGCTGCACTCACCTGCCTGATTCTGCTCCTCCTCATCCCCCGGCCGGCACCGGCCGGCACCGGCGAGGGCAAGGCAGACCATACGGTCCTCTTTGGCCTCGCAGGCAGCAGCCCCTGGCTCTCCCTGCGCTACGAGCGGAGAATGTACTCGACCACCCTCGCAGGCCTGAACCTCCATCTCGCAGCGGAAGCCGGAATCGGCACCAGCCCCTGGACCTTCACACACGAAATCAGCTTCCCGACCGGGATCTCCGCCCTTTGGGGTGGGTCAAGACATTTTCTCCGGATCGGCCTTGGCCTCACGCTGACAACCTTTGAGCAGTATGACTACTGGAAGGATCGCGATGAGACCGAACTCCGCAGCCTGATCATCCCCTCAATCGGCTATCGCTTTGGAAACGAGGGGCTGATCCTGGGCCTGTCCTTTACCCCGATATTCAACCCGGGAGGAGGGGCAGCACTCCTCTGGCTCGGCCTGGATATTGGCTGGGGATTTTAGGCCGGACCCTCACCCCCGTAGCGCTCCCTTTCTTTCAAAACCATGTCCCGATGCTGGAATTCCTCACTGGCAATCCTGTCAAGATCACCTGCAACACCCAGACAGTGTTCGGCCAGCCTGCGATAGTGTGCCGCGACCATCTGGTACATCTTGCCAACCAGCTCTTCGGTGCGTGCTATCTTTTCGACAGCCTCGCCAAGATCGGGCGCATTGCGGATTTCGGCCATCAGCGAGACCTTGATCTTCTCGTGCACATCCCGGATGAAGGCCTGGTCCAGTTCGGGTCGCGCATGCCGCTCAGACAGGCCCATGATCTCCTGCGAATGCCCGCTTGAATGATTGGCCATGAAATCGAAGAGCCTGTCCGAACGCACAAGACGAGAGACGGACTTGAGCCGTCTGTAAAAGTCGGCAATATCGCTTTCCAGTGTTGCAAGAAAACTGAAGATGGGAACTGCCATATCCTCACTCCTCATGTATGGTGCATTGACTGAAATGCCGGGGCTTGCCCCGCCTCAGTCATTTTCCGGGGAACAGTCTCCCGTCCGGCAACCGGCGTCTTGCTCCCGGCATATCACGCATCCCGGTCTCCACCAAGGTAGGAGCGGATCTGGTCCACAAAAGTATCGGGATTAATCGGCTTTTCGATATAGCCACTCGCCCCGGCCGCAAGAATCCGCTCGCGGTCGCCGGCCATGGCATACGATGTAACGGCTATGATCGGGATCGCCTTGAGGGTGTCGTGTGCCAAAATCGCTTCGGCCACGGCGTATCCGTCCATCTCGGGAAGCTGGATATCAAGCAGGATCGCCCGCGGAGGCCGGGCGAGAGCAGCCGCAACCCCGGCCCGCCCCGTCTCTGCCACCTCGACTTCAAAGCCGTGCTTTTCGAGCAAAAACCGCATCAGGTAATGGTTTTGCTCGTTGTCCTCAATCACCAAAAGCCGGTCTCCCATTTCACACTCCCCGCAAGGGAAGACAGACCGTAAACTGGCTGCCTTTCCCGTATTCACTGACCACATCAATCACGCCACCCATCATGTCCACCAGCCGCTTGCAGATGGAGAGGCCCAGCCCTGTCCCCTCATGCTTGCGGGCAAGCCCGCTGTCAATCTGATGAAACGGACTGAAGAGGTTGATCAGCCCCTCCGGCTTCATCCCGATCCCG
>JAKPMW010000102.1 GCA_029548715.1 Spirochaetota bacterium
CCGGCCCTCCTCAACAAGGAAGTCGAGTACGTTGCCAAGGTTGTCGCCCGGGTCAACTGAGCGCGGGACCTTCCCCCCGGCGTAGTCCCGCAAGGGGCGTAGTCCCGCAAGGGGCGAAGTCCTTGCAAGAGGGCGAAGTCCCCCCCGTGTGTGGGGGGGGAGTAATCCGGGCGACGCAATTCGCTGCACATTTGTTGCTTGACAGGATCGAGCCGGTTTTGATACACTACAGACTGGAATCTGACTTGGCGGATGCGGGAGTTGGGTCATGAAGCGCTGTACGGGAACGACCGAGTTTTGTGTTCTCAGCAAGACAGAAAATGTCCGTGTGATTGGTTCGTGGCTCAAAAACTTCTGCGAGAAGCGGGATGTCGGGGCTGACGAGCTTGAGGACATCATTATTGCCACGGACGAGGCCGTGACCAATATCATGATGCACGGGTACAAGGGTCAGCCGGACGGGCTTATCGAGATCCGCTGCCAGGTGCGCGAGAGAACCGTCGAGTTGAGGATCCGGGACAGCGGAACGACCTTTGTCATGCCCTGCATCGATTCTCTGGTCAGCAAAAAGCGGGAGGAGTATCTGGTCAAGGGCGGATACGGACTGATTCTCATGCACCGCTTTATGGATGGTGTCGAATTTCGCCAGGACGGACGCAGCGGAAAAAATGTATTGTTGATGCAGAAGAATTTTTGAGGAACACTCTGGTATCTACAAAAAAGTCTGGGGGACTTGTCACTATGGAAGAATTGCTTACAAAACAGGTCGATGATGTACTCATCGTGTATCTGAGCGGTCGGCTTGACGTTCATCTTTCCCTTGAGATCGAGCAGGCTGTCAACGAGCTGATCGACAAGGGACACATCAATCTGCTCTTCGATCTCGAAAAGGTGGTCTACCTTTCGTCAAGCGGGCTGCGCATCTTTATTGCGGCCATGCGCAAGCTCAAGGAGCTGAATGGCCAGCTTAAACTGGCCAATCTGACTTCTTCGGTCAAGAAGATCTTCAAGGTCGTCGAACTGATTGACCTCTTTGATATCTACGATTCCGTTGACGAGGCCATGGCCTCCTTCAAGAAACAGTAATCCTGCCGGGGGACGGCAGTCCGTGACTGCCGTCCCGGAGACTACCGGGTATGCCAAGAGAGATTCGCAGTGCGGTCATTGTGCGGCATCCGCAGCGGGATTGCCGTGCCCTGACCGGGGCCATTGTCTCGCGCCTTGAGGGGCGGGGTGTCGCTGTGTCCGTGGTCGATGCAGGGCTGTCCGAGGATGGAACCTGGGTCCGGCGCCCGCTTGGTTCAGGGGATCTTGACCTTGCGATCTCGCTTGGTGGAGACGGAACCCTTCTTTCGACGGCCAGGCTGGTCTACGGACGGGACATACCCGTTTTTGCAGTCAATATGGGTACCTTCGGGTTCCTGACGGCCATCTCCCACGACGAAGTCCTGCGGGCCCTGGACGCACTTTTTGCCGGGAGTGCCGGGTACGAGCAGCGCATGATACTCGAGGCCAGGGTTGAGCGGGCTACCGAGGTTGTGGCCTCCTGCCGCGCTGTCAATGAAATCGTGGTCAGCCGGCGGGATATGGTCGGGATGATCTGTCTTGCCGTCTGGGTCAATGGCGAGTTTTTGAGCGGGTACAGGGCGGATGGCCTGATTGTGGCGACCCCGACCGGATCGACCGGGTACTCCCTTTCGGCGTCGGGTCCGATTTTGATGCCCACTCTCGAAAACATGATCATCACCCCTGTCTGCCCGCACTCCGTGGCGTCTCGGCCCTTTGTCGTGGGCGCGGCGGATACCGTGACCATCAGGGTTCAGGCCGCGGATGTGCGTTCGTCGCTGGCGGTTGACGGGCAGGAGGAGATTCCGCTTGAGGACGGCGACGAGATCGTTGTCAAGAAGGCCCCGCATCCCCTTCTCCTTGTGCGCTCCGGGGAGCGCAGTTATCTCGAGGTCCTGCGCACCAAACTCGCCTGGAGTGGGGTTCCCTGAAAAACCGGAGGGGATGCATTTTTACGGGGGTGCCGGTGGTATTATTCTGGAGACGACAAGGAGCAGGCTGATGCTGGAATCCCTCAACATACGCAACTTTGCCCTCATCGAAGATCTTTCCATCGACTTCGGCCGGGGTTTCAATGTTCTTTCCGGTGAGACCGGGGCCGGGAAGTCGATTATCATCGGAGCCCTCGGCCTGATCCTTGGCGGGAAATCGTCAAGCGAGATGGTGCGCACCGGTGCGGACATGGCGAGCATCGAGGGGCTGTTTTCGGTCTCGCCGGATTCTCCTCCGGTTCAGCTTTTGGCCGCGACGGGGATTGATACTCCTTCGGGCGAACTGGTCATCCGGCGTACGGTCAGTGCGGACGGAAAGTCGCGCTGTTTTGTCAACGGGGTCCTCTCCAATATGACGGTTTTGTCCGAGCTGGGCGCCCTCCTGGTTGATATTCACGGACAGCATGAAAACCAGTCCCTGCTCAGGATATCCCTGCACCTTGGCCTGCTGGATGAGTTTGCCGGGCTTTCCGGCCGGGTTGATGAAATCCGGGGGATTTCACGCGACCTTGCCCGGCTTGAGGAACAACTGGCCGCCCTGGCCATGGACGACAGGGAAAAGGCACGCAGGCTGGAGCTCAACGGGCACGCCATCCATGAGATTGACGGGGCCGGACTGAAGGAGAATGAGGAGGGCGAGCTGGAGGAAGAAAGCCGGCTCCTCGCCAATTTTGAAAAGATTCACAGTGCGGTCGAGTCCGCCTGCGATGCCCTTGTTCCGGCCGCAGGTGAGGTCCGCTCGGCGGCGGTCGGGCTTGAATCTGCCGGTGAGCATGACCCCCGCCTGGCCGGGCTTGCAGAGCGGATCAGGGACGCGTACTACTCGCTTGAGGACGTGACGGATGAACTGCGGGCCTGGCGCGGGCGGATCGATTTTTCTCCCGAGCGGCTTGAAGAGGTCAACGAGCGGATCTCGCTGATCCAGTCGCTCAAGCGCAAATACGGCGAGAGCATCACACAGATCCTGGCCTTCCGTGACAAGGCCGCCGAAGAAAACGAGTCGATCCAGACGAGCGACCAGCGGCGGGCCGAGCTGGCCGGAGAGATTGCGACCCTCCAGAAGCGGGCCGCCCAGACGGCCCTCGCGCTTTCGCAGGAGCGGCAAAAGCGTGCGCGCGAGATGGAGACCCGTGTAATGGAAGAACTGGCCTTTTTAGGGATGGCCAGGACCGTCTTCAAGGTCGATATCCGCTATGTGCGTGATTCCGAGGGTTTTGTCGAGGTCAGGGGTGAGCGGATTCGCCTGTTTGAGACGGGTGTGGATTATGTCGAGTTTCTGGTCTCTCCCAATCCTGGCGAGGAGGCGCGCCCCCTGCGCAAGATCGCTTCGGGTGGAGAGATGTCGCGGATCATGCTGGCGATGAAGTCGGTGCTCTCGGGCAGAAATGATTGCGAAACCCTCGTGTTTGACGAGGTGGATGCCGGGATCGGCGGCGTGACGGCTTCCGCGGTCGGGAAAAAGCTGCGCCAGGTTTCGGAGGGGCACCAGGTTCTCTGTATCACCCATCTGCCGCAGATTGCCGCCATGGCAGACCAGCACATCATGGTTTCAAAAAGCATCGCGGACGGACGAACCCGGACCCAGATCCGTCATCTGGCGCATGATGAGCGCCTGGCCGAACTGGCACGGATGCTGGGGGGTGAGGCTGTTTCCGAAACGACCCTGCAGCAGGCTCGCGAGATGATCGAGATGGGGCCGGGCAGATAACCCAGGCAGTGTGTTCCCCGCATTATTCCGTCTGTGCTTGTAGACTTTTGCCCCTCCGGGGGGGCGAACGTGCGGGCACGCTGCCCTGTGTAAAATATTGGTGCCAATTCCCGAAAATGCCCGTCCGCCGTCAATGAAAATCAGAATATTTTGCAAAATTTAGGGGTTTTACCCTATTGTGATACGCTCCAGTACAACCTATAGTTAGTACAACAAAGGGGCTACAACAGGCTGTGCCGGCGAGCGCGAACCGTCCGGGTATGCCACGCGGCCAGGGCGTCCCACTATCAGACAAGGAGTGTAATATGATCCGCAGACTGTTTTCCGTTTCAGTACTGTCCCTGCTGATGCTTGCAAGCGCGAACTGCAGCATTGGCCCTGATATCGCGGGTGTGA
>JAKPMW010000108.1 GCA_029548715.1 Spirochaetota bacterium
GTCGATTTCCCCGCCATATTGGGGCCGGTAACTATCTTGATACGGTGCTCAGCAAGATCGAGTTCTGTTGTATTGGGAACAAAGGGCTCAGGAATGACACGCTCAATCACCGGATGACGCCCGTCAATAATCGCAAGTCTGTCGCTTTCGTCTACAACCGGACGGACGTACCCGTAATCGAGGGCATTCCTGGCAAAGCTCGCCAGTACATCCACCTCTGCGATCCTGCCGGCGGCAACTCCAATCCTGCCAAGCCATTCCGCAGTCTTGGCCGCCAGGTCATGAAAGAGGGAACGCTCCAGTTCGATGACGCGCTCCTGGGCACCCAGAATCCTGCCCTCGTACTCGCGCAGTTCATCGGTGACAAACCGCTCTCCGCCGACCATGCTCTGCTTGCGCTGATACTCCGGCGGGACATTGGCAAGATTGGACTTGGACACCTCGATATAGTATCCGATTACCCGGTTGTACCTGATCTTGAGTGACCCTATCCCTGTCCGCTCGCGCTCTCGCTGCTGCATCGCGGCCAGGGCCTCCTCGCCCCCGCTTTGCAATGCCCTCAATTCGTCCAGCTCGCCTGAATACCCCGTGCGAATCATCCCGCCCTCGTCAAGGCTGAGGGCAGGTTCATCAGTCAGCGCCGAACGCAGAAGGGCAACAAGCGGCTCAAAGGAATCAATCCCCTGGCAGATCTCGAAAAAGGCCGGCTTTTCAAGCAGCCGCTTGCGCAGGGCATGCACACCCTCAAGCGATGATGCGATCGAAACAAGGTCTCTCGCATTGGCCCGCCCCAGGGCAACCCGGGATGCCAGCCGCTCAAGGTCGCGGATCGATCCGAGGGACTGCACAACTCCGTCCAGAAACACCCTGTCAGCAGTCTGGACGGCAACCAGCTCAAGTCGCCGGTTGATGGCAACCGGATCAACCATTGGCGCCAGGATGTTTTGCCGCAAGAGTCTCCGCCCCATCGGTGTTGACGTACGGTCCAGCACCGAAACGAGGGTTCGCTCCTCACCACCCGAAAATGAGCGCACCAGCTCGAGATTGGTCTGGGTAATCGCGGGAAGCATGACCGTCCCCGCTGCATCAATCCTGCGAATGGCTGTAATGTTTTCGACCGTGCCCAGCCGGGTCTCCCTCAGGCTGGCCAGGGCTATCGCCGCTGCCTGCAGCGATCCGTCTTCCGCACGAAGCATGAAGCCCTCAAGCGAGGTCGTCCCGAACTGGGAACAGAGTGCCTCCCGTGCGTATTCGGGATGTGCAACATGATCCGGCACACTGCCAGCAGGAATGCCCTGAACCAGGTGCCGGGGAAGCAGCTCCGCCTGTGATGCCAGCGAGACCACCTCCCTGGGTGCAAAGCGGATGATCTCGTCCTCAAGAAACGATCCGAGCTGCATCTCTGTCCCGCTCCTGGCGGTCACCCCGAATTCGCCGGTCGAGATATCGGCTACCGCCACCCCGGTGCATCCTGCTCCGATCCAGACAGCCATCAAGAAATTGTTTTCGTCCGACTGGATCAGCTTTTCATCGGTTACGGTTCCCGGAGTGATCACACGGGTCACTTCACGTCGCACAAGCCCCTTGGTCTTTGAAGGGTCCTCCATCTGTTCACAAATCGCCACCCGCTTCCCTGCCTTGAGAAGACGTCCGATATAGCTCTCAGCCGCATGCCAGGGCACACCACACATGGGCATGCCATTGCGGGAGGTAAGGGTCAACCCAAGAACCGAGCTGGCTTCCTCGGCATCCCCAAAAAAGAGTTCGTAAAAATCCCCCAGCCTGAAGAGCAGAAGCGTCCCGGCATACCTGTTTTTGATCCCGAGGTACTGCTGCATCATGGGGGTGGTAGCATTATCGGCCAAGTTCGTCCTCCGTGACGGTCACCGTGCGTGTGCGGATGAAACCTTCGTGCCCCCTGGACTTCATCTCGCCAAGAACCCGCATTGCATCGGCACTCGTGCGGAAATATCCCATCCGGACGCTATACTGGACCCGACCGGAAACCGTCTCTTCCTGCACGAATGAAAGATAGCCAGCCGACTTCAATCTGTTGACATATCCTTCGGCCTGATCCCTGCGCAGGTAGACGGCAAGCTGGACTTCCCAGACCTGGACATTTTTTGAGCCGGACTTTTCGCCCGTCAGCAAGCGGAGACGGCTCCGGGCCAGGCCCGCCTCAAGGGACCCGGGAAAGGCCTCAACCAGCTTGGAGAGATAATCCCTGGCAAGGCGGACATCCCTTTCATTGACTGCCATTTCGCCCAGTGCGTACCAGGCCCCGGGCGCCTCGGGCGAGGCACCATGCCGTTCGAGTATGGCGTGCCAGGCCAGTGAAGCCTCCTTCATCCTGCCTCCGGCCTGATGAATCCTGGCCCGGCAGGCGAGGACTGCAGCCCTGGAGGAGCCAGCCGGATATTCCGTCTCGAGCAGGGTGCAATACCGTTCGGCCTGACTCCATTGTTCCTGGACAAGGGCAATCCTGGCCAGCCCAAGGAGTGCCCCCTCCCTTTTGGCTGGAAGCTCCTTGAGGCTGGACAGGACCAGCGCGGCATCTGCATACCGCTCCTGACTCGCATACAGCCAGGCCAGATCATGGCATACGTCGGGCCAGGCCCTGTGGGTGCGATAGCGCCTGGCAAATTCCTCAAGCAGAGCCATCCGGGCCCCGAAAACATGCTCGATCGAGGCGAGCAGCAAGATGGCATCAGGACGCTCACCACCATCCCCTGATGACCTGATCATCTGCTCAAGAATGACCCGGGCCCGGGGTTCGTCCCCAGTTTCAATGGCCCTGCGCGCATCCCCGAGGGACAACGCAGCAAGCCCCGGGACATGCAGCAGGAGGATAAGGATACTTCTGGCAATCAGACTCCGGCACATCATGCCTGGCCATCTCCGTCACCCGGCGATTCCTTCGGGGTCTGCCTTCGCCCGCGCCAGCGTGCCCGGGCCACAAAGGGAAGCATCAGGAGCATCCCGGCCAGCAGGGAGAGCAGGATTACGACCGGTACCGACACCCCTTCAAAAACGGTCTTTCCGAACACCGTCATCCCCGTGGTCCGGGCGGCATTTTCCTGCACGATCAATCCGGTCACTACAAGCAAGCCGGCAGTCAGGAGTACCATCACCAGGCGCATCATGCCTCCAGTCCGTTGCTCTCCAGCCTATTCAGCATCGCGGGCGCAACGAAACCCGATATCATCATACTGCATGGTTCCCGGCTCGGCCACAAGACGGAAAAAGCTGTCATAGACACTGGCCCCCTTGTACCACGAGCCACCCCGCAGGAGCTTGAAACCAGTATCAGCCATGTAGACAGGATCACGCTCGGGCAGTCCCGCATGCCAGCTCCGGTCCCGCTGGGCGCTGTCGGCCACCCATTCCCAGACGTTGCCCAGCATGTTATAGCACCCCCAGGGACTCTTTCCCTCAGGGTAGGAATCAATCTGTCCAGCATAGATATTGCCATCGTTGAGAGGCTCAAAATTTGCGCGAAAGACCCCTCCCGCGTCTATGGAGTCATTCCCCCACGGGAAGAGTCTCCCGTCAGTCCCCCGCGAGGCCTTTTCCCATTCGGCTTCGGTGGGAAGCCTCTTGCCGGCCCAACGGGCAAAGGCATCTGCCTCGTACCAGGAAATGCCCCCCACCGGAAACCGGGGATGCATGGGCCCTATCCGGTAGCGCCCGGTCTTCCACCATTTGGGCATCAGGATCTGGTTTGTGGCACGCCACGACCATCCGTCCTTTGTCCAGTACTCGGGCCTGCTGTACCCGCCGTCACGAATAAAGGCATCATAGTCTTCGTTGGAAACCTCGTAGATGTCGATATAAAACGGCTTGAGATGAACCCGCCTCCGGGCGCGGTCCGTCGATCCGGTACTCATCATGAATTCACCGGCCGGGATAAAAACCATGTTCCGGTATTCCCGGCGCTTGGGCGGGTTCGTGACTGTATCGTCCCTGATATTTTTCCGCTCGTCAACCTTTGTTTCAGAGCAGCCCGCGAGCAGGCACATCACGCACGCCAATG
>JAKPMW010000126.1 GCA_029548715.1 Spirochaetota bacterium
AGGCCTTGCAGGGTGAGCAGCTCGAATCTCCCGGAGTGATTGCGTTTGTTGCTGCTGTTGTGTCCATAGTTGTCAAGGAATGGCTCTACAGGGCAACCGTGCGTGTGGCTGTGCAAATCAAAAGCGAGGCTGTGCGGGCCAATGCCTGGCACCATAGATCGGATGCCTTTTCATCCATAGGGACTGGAATCGGAATTGGCGCCGCCGTCATCCTTGGTAAAGGTTGGGCCATTCTTGATCCGGTCGCAGCGGTTATTGTCAGCCTGTTTATTTTCAAGGTTGGCTGGGCAATTCTTGCCCGCAGCATGAACGAACTGCTTGAAGGCGCTCTCCCCGAGGACGAGGAGCGGGTTATCCATGATATCATCAACAGCGTTGATGGTTGTCATGGCGCACATGAGATCAGGACCCGCATGATAGGAAGCATCCTTGCGGTTGACATGCATGCCCAGGTTGACGGGGAGATGACGGTGCGTGAAGGGCATGCGGTTGCGACCCGGATTGAAAAAGTGCTGCGAAGAAAATACGGGCGGGATACCGTCATTTCCGTGCATATCGAGCCGGTTACCCGCAGGGGCAAGCGCAGACATGATGCCAGATTCCGTGACTGAAGCGGGTTTGCCCGGCGGCGGCGGAATGGCTACTGACAGAAGATCTTGAAAGAATCCGTGAATGCAGGTAGACTGGCCTCTGAACAAGGCGGGTAAGCGATGCGAATAACCATTATTGTGGACAATCTGGCTGAGAGAGGTGGGCTTTTTGCCGAGCACGGTTTTGCCCTCTATCTCGAAACTTCCGAAAAGCGCATTTTATTCGATACCGGGGCAAGCGGGCTTGCACTCTTGCATAACGCCCAGCGTCTCGGGATTGATCTTGCCCTGGTGGATGAGCTTGTCATCAGTCATGGGCACAGCGACCACACGGGAGGGCTCGGTGCGTTCCTGTCTGTCAACACCAGGGCACGAATACGCATGTCGCCGGCAGGCTGGTTGCCCAAGTATAAGGGCCGCGAAGCATACATCGGTCATCAGCTTCCGTCTGAGGCCTTTGAAGACCGGGTTGCACTTGTAGACCAGCCACTCTGGATCGCGGCCGATGTCAGAGTGATGCCGGCTGTTCCCATTCACGATCAGATGGATACCCATTTTGAGGGGATGTACATCAGGGAGGGTGAGGCGTTCAGGCAGGACGATTTTTCTGATGAACTTTCCCTCCTGATTGAAAATTCTGAATATTTTGGTGTCATCTCGGCGTGCTCGCATCGGGGAATAACCAACATCCTTGAAGAAGCCAGCCGCTTAGCCGGGGAGTACCCAGCCGTTGTGATTGCCGGGATGCACCTGCGGCATTCGTCCCCCGAGCAGATTGACCCCATTGCCGAGGCGTTGGCCTCGCGAGGGATTGTCCAGTTTCATTCTGCGCACTGCAGTGGTCCCCTGGCGACAGGTATGTTGCGAGAGCGAATGCCTGGACGGGTTGGCTGGACAAGCAGCGGCAAGGTGATCGAGTTTTGAGAGAAGTTTCATGAAGAGACCAGGAGTCCATGCCCATGTCAATATCTGTTCAAGGTGAGCGCTGTCCCCAGGATCACCCCTGCCCGGCTATCCGGTTTTGTCCGGTCCGCGCAATCAGTCAGGACGGGTTTCAGGCGCCCGTGGTTGATCAGGTGCTCTGTATCAACTGTGGACGATGCCTTCAGGTTTGCCCCCATGGTGTTTTTATCGGTGACGGGCAGAGATGAACCCGTTAGATGCGAGAGGCAATGAGGCAATAGAAAACGGGTTGCAAGGTTTGTCGGACGAGGAAGCTGCAAGGCGAGCCCGGGCCGGGCAGGCAAATGACTGGGAACCCGAACCGACAGCCAGCATCTTCTGGATTGTTTTTT
>JAKPMW010000133.1 GCA_029548715.1 Spirochaetota bacterium
GAGCTTTCCGCTGCGTGCTGTCACATTCCAGTCGATGGCACGGACATCATCTCCGGCACAATACTCGCGGACCTCTTCAAATTCGATCCCTGTGCCCCTGAAAGCCGTCCGGTACTGCCCGGCCATCGCATTGTCAGCCAGTCGCCTGGAACGGATCTCTATCTCCCTGACCCGTGCCAAAAGGTCCCGGAGATCTCCGTTGTCATGGAACGGGGACATGTTCGAGAACCTGCTGTACGAGATCATGGCTTGAGATACCCTCAGCCTCAGCCTCGTAGGAGGGAATGATCCGGTGTCTGAGCACGTCCGCTGCAATTGCCCTGACATCATCCGGCATCACAAACGCCCGGCCCTGCAGCATCGCATGGGCCCGCGAGACTGCCGCAAGACAGAGCGATGCCCGGGGTGATGCGCCAAATCCAAAGAGGCTCGCATCAAGTCCATACTCGGCTGGCTTCCGTGAAGCAAACACAATCCCTACAATGTAGTCAAGCACCTTGTCATCCATGTAGACTTCACGGGCAAGCAACCGCAGCCTCTCGATGTGGGTTTTCCCAAGGACCGGGCGCACCGGCTCAAGACTGCCCTGTCCATGCATGCGCACGATCGCCTTTTCCTCATCCTGGTCCGGATAACCGACAATCACCTTCATCATGAAGCGATCCACCTGGGCTTCAGGCAAAGGGTACGTCCCTTCCTGTTCAATCGGGTTTTGCGTTGCAACCACCAGAAAGGGCTCGTCCAGCCTGTAGGTCGCATCTCCAATCGTCACCTGATGTTCCTGCATGGCCTCAAGGAGCGCTGACTGAACCTTGGCCGGAGCGCGGTTGATCTCGTCAGCCAGGATCAGGTTTGTGAAGACCGGACCCTTTTTCGTGTCAAAATTTCCTGTCTTCTGGTTGTATACCAGCGTCCCGACAAGATCCGAGGGGAGCAGGTCCGGTGTAAACTGGATCCGGCGAAACTCTATATTGGCAATATCCGCCAGGGTCCTCATGGCAAGTGTCTTGGCAAGACCAGGCACGCCCTCAAGAAGGATATGCCCCCCGCTGACAAGCCCTATCATGAGCCGCTCGGCCATCAGCCTCTGACCGACAACCCGTCGTGCGAATTCGGCGAAACATGCCTCAATCAGCGTCTGCTCTTTTTCGATCCTGTGCCCCAATTCCTTCAGATTTGAGTCTACTGACATGCTGTTCTCCGTCGTTCGGATATTTTTTTGCGTACATGCACTGTCACCCCAGCGGACAGAAGCATGGCACCTGCAAGAACAAGAAGTATCGCAAGCGATGCCCCCTCGCCCGGGGACACAATCGCAAGCCGGGTGGAAACCACCCGGATATTGTTTGTCACACCTGCACCCGGATCGACAACCAGAATCCCGGGCCATTCGAGCACAAGGCTGCCGGCAAACCTGGCCCTGAAAACATAGGCCATGGTATCCGTCCGTCTGCCCTTGTCCTTGCTGGAATCAATCGCCGTCGAGAAAAAAACCTTCTCAAGCTGCAAAAGCCCGCGGGTTTCGGCATTGGTGGGAAATACTGCGTATGCATTGGTGGCAGAGAGAGGGAACGCAAGTGCGATGGTATTTGTCAACAGATCGCCAACAGAGACCCGATCAGGGATGACCCTTGATGAAGCGGTAAACGTCTGCGCATGAGCGCCGGCGGCAATCAGGCAACACAAGAAGACTGTGCGCACGGTGAGGGAACGCATGGCAACTCCACAGTTTTTGATCCACCCAGGCAAACAGCCTGCAACAGCTGCAACCGGGTACAGTCTCTGGAATACACCCACACCATCCCGGTACAATGTATCAATGAACCAAAGATCTGACAAGGTCATTTATCAACAACGCATGCTTACACTCTTCATCTGCACAAAAGGGCTGCCCCAGCGGGACAGCCCCCAGAATGATGCAGACCGGATTACTTGTTTTTTGGAGGTATCTCGAATTTCTGTTCCGGATAAATCAGGTCCGGATCAACAATGAGATGCTTGTTGGCCTTCCAGATCATGGGCCAGAGCCTGGGATCACCGTAAATGAAGGGATACCCGGCAATCCGCCACAGGCAGTCCCGAGCTTCAGGAATCAGACGAACCGTGTAATACTTCGCATCGGATTGCTTTTGCCCGGCAGCCTTGACCAGTCTGGCAATGCGTATGGCTTCTTCAGAATTCCTGACCGAGGTGACAAAATTTTCGTTTGTGTAGGTCTCCTCAGCCTTCTTCAGAGCCTCAAGTGCAGCATTGTACTTGTCAAGGTTGGACATGTTGGTCAGACTGGTATTGGTCAGACCGGTCGTTTCACCTTCGGGGACAACCGGCTCAGGAATACTCTGGCGCTTGATCAACCCCTGCTCCTTAAGCTTTCGGATCTCTTCAAGAAGCCTCTTGGCCTCATCCATCTTCTGCTCGGCCTTTTTCTTGTAGAACTCACGCTCACGCTCAAGGGCAAGGCGAACCGCATCGTTGGCCTTGTTGACGGCCTCATGCGCCAGCTTCATCGTCTCGGCATACGCTCCGGCAGCCAGACGGTTTCGCGTATCGGCCGTGTCAGCCTGAATCAGGCC
Organism: Spirochaetota bacterium; assembly: GCA_029548715.1. GTDB lineage: Bacteria > Spirochaetota > JAGLSM01 > JAGLSM01 > JAKPMW01 > JAKPMW01. The sequence continues at coordinate 2,574 of JAKPMW010000133.1, forward strand.
CGGATCATCCACCTTCTTTTTCTCGTCAAGACCCTTCTGGAGGCTGGCTTTTGCAGCAGCAAGCTCATCCTTCGCAAATTCCTTGACAACCTCGTTGGCATCGGCACGACGAACCGCATCTTCAGCGTCAGCCATGGCCTTGTCCAGCTCGGCCATCTTGCGAATGGCGTTGTCCTTGGCCCTGCCAGCGGCCTCAAGCGAATTTTCCGCATCCGTGAACGCCTCAAGCCACTTCTTCTGGTCAAGCGCGTTTTTGGCGTCTTCCAGCTTGGCTCTTGCCCGGGCCAAATCGTCCGCGGCAAGATACTCGGCCTTTCGGTCAATCGCCTCCCGAATCATCTTTTCGGCACTGGCGGTGGTATCCTCGGCAACCTTTTTTCTGGAGTTGTCAGTCGCCAGATCGGCGATGCGCCTGGCATCCAGCGCAGCGTCGCGGGCATTTCCTGTATCACTGTCGGCTATACGCTTGAGAGAATCACGATAGGCCTCTTTGGCCTTGGAGAGATTATCAGGGTCGTATTTATCAGCCTTTGCAGATTCGGCCTGGGCAATCGCCTGCTTCGCGGCCTGAACATCAGCATCAGGAATAGGCTCGTTGCAGGCAAACAGCGCACCCGCAAAGGCAGCCACTATCAGGTACTTCGTCCCTCTCATCATGTTCCCCCCTCACACAGACCGCCGAGGCACCATACACCTTCCTCGTCCCGGTTACTTCTTGAAATGCTTCTTGAGCTCGGCAGCCTTGTCCGTTTTTTCCCAGCTAAAGCCCTTGCGTCCAAAGTGCCCGTATGCCGCAGTCTGCCGGTAGACAGGCTTGAGCAGATCAAGGGACTTGATGATTTCAGCCGGCTTGAGCTTGAAGACAGCACGCACAGCACCAGTCAGATCTTCATCACTGACCTTACCAGTCCCGTACGTGTCAACAAAAACAGAAACCGGATCGGCAACCCCGATAGCGTACGCCAACTGGACAAGACAGCGTTCGGCAAGACCGGAGGCCACGATATTTTTTGCAATATAGCGGCCCATATAGGCAGCACTGCGGTCAACCTTGGACGGATCCTTGCCCGAAAACGCTCCGCCACCGTGTGCCCCAAAACCACCGTATGTGTCAACGATAATCTTGCGGCCGGTCAGACCGGAATCGCCATGAGGCCCGCCAACGACAAACATCCCTGTCGGATTGACGTAAATTTTCGTCTTTGAATCGATCAATTCCTTCGGCACAACCTTTTTGATCAGCTTTTCTTCAATGTCGGCCCGAAGCTTTTTGTAGGTGTATCCCCCGACAAAGGGGTCATGCTGGGTCGAGAGCACAATGGCATCAATCCGCTTAGGCTTGCCATCCACATACTCGACCGTTACCTGTGACTTCGAGTCAGGCCGGATGTGCTGAATCTCGCCAGACTTGCGCATCCTGGCCAATTCCTGGACCAGACGGTGCGACAGGGTGATGGTCAAGGGCATCAGCTCGGGAGTCTCGTTGCAGGCATACCCGAACATCATGCCCTGGTCACCGGCGCCCTGCTCCTTGTCCTTTGAACTGTCAACACCCCGTGCAATATCGGGTGACTGTCCGTGCAGCGATGACATGACCGCGCAACTCTTGAAGTCAAACCCGTACTCGGAGTTGCCATACCCGATTTCTTCAATGGTCCTGCGGACAACATCCTGGACGTCAACATGGACGCCCTTTTTTGCGGTGATCTCGCCTGCCACCACAACCAGACCGGTCGCAACCAT
>JAKPMW010000171.1 GCA_029548715.1 Spirochaetota bacterium
CTCGGGGGTAATGGCAGCCAGGACTTCCCGGCTGCCTTTTTTTTGCAGCTCCGCAGGCAGTGCGGGATTGCCCAGGGAAACACACCCTGCGCAGGCCGGAGCACCCCGGTCGTGACCCGGCTCGCCCGAGAGGGCCAAAACCCGGCAGCCACAAAATGCCGCAAGATGTGCAAGTCCGGTGGTGTTCCCGAGTGCATACCCGGCGCTCATGCACACCCGGGCAAGTTCTTCGAGCTCGGCATTGAAAGCACGCACCCCGGCCCTTCCGCCTGGGGCGGCAAGAGCCTGACAGAGTTCACGCTCGGCCGGCGAGCCAAGCACCAGTATTTCGCTGACCGCTCCCTCATCAAGCAGGGCATCCATCACTGCAGCAAAATTCTCTGCCGGCCAGATCTTGTCCCCGTGACTGGCTGATGGAAGAACAACCAGGCGGCGCATCTCCCGGACAGAATCACGGGCACCCGGCAGGAGATAGTCCGTCTCCTGACAGGGAGCAGGGCTGTTGCCAAGCGCGGCCAGAGCCAGGGATGCAATCCCCCGGCAGACCACGCTCTGGTGTACATTGGCCGCCTGCGCAGGAAAGACATGCGTCAGCAGCCACGCACGCCCGTCGGATGCCAGCCCGACCCGGACAGGCGCTCCAGCCAGGCGGGCCGCAAGCGCCCAGACAAACCCACCCGAGAAAAGGACAATCCCGTCCGGGCGCGTCTGGCGCATGGCAAAAAACCGAGCGGGAATCCTGTGCGTCTTGCCATCCATCTCCCGCACTTCAGAGGGCTCAGCCAGACCCGAAAGCAGCCAGACCCGGGCCGCAAGAGCACTTGGTGCCACAAGAAGAAAGCGGGCATCCGGCAAGGATGCCCGCAGCAGGGCAAGCGCAGGGAGGGTCATGAGGGCATCCCCGAGGCAGCGTGCCCCCACGACAACAATCCTCAGTCCGTCACTCACCAATGGCAGATTTCTCCGCCGCGCCGAACGCCATCAGGAAAAACTGGGCGATGGCCTGAATCTCGCTTTCGCTGACCAGCCCGCGAACCGTGACGGCATTGTGTGCATAGCGCGTCATGGCATAGATGCCGCCATCCTGGGGCAGGCGGGTCAGCATCCCCTCGACGACCCTGGTTTGTGCATTATCCGGATCAAAGCGCTTGATGACGGCAACAGCCTCGCGCAGAAGACCGGAGAGGGAGAAATACATCAAGCCGTTTTTGGCATACTGGCCCCACGAAGCCGTCATCGTGCGCCAGGCCGGAGAGGTCCTGAAAGCAGGTGCCCTTCCGTCAAGCATCCCGGCCAGGCGGTTTCTGGCATCGGTCCCCATCGCCCAGTACTCGACACCGTTTTTGACCGCCACATGACAGGTCAGAAGCTCGCGCACAAAGGCCACCCGGCGCATGGTTTCCCCGTCGGCCTCATCCGGGTTGGTGAAATCAAGCCTGATGGTGTCATAGCTGACGCCGGAAACCGTTCCGGCTGAAGCCTCGTACACCAGCCCGAAACGGGCATCCTCCTGCCTGACCCGTTTGACAAAGCGCAATCCGTTTAACCGGTCGACGAGTTTGCGGTAAAGGGCCTGGGTGCTGCCCCCGCCCTGCCTGACAGCACCGAGGATGGTAACGCCTGAAGCCTTGCTGGGCACCAGGGCCATGGCATAATCGTCCCCGTAGAGAAGGGACGCATCGCGCAGGTATTCCTTGAGGATCGTGCCGAGTTCGGGCTGGACCGTCTCAAACATGCCCATCACCGGATCGAGGTAGGGCAAGGAGGCCTTGAGGTTCATGCGCGAACCGAGTGCAACATAGCTGTCCGCCGGCATGGCACCGATCAGATCGGGACTGCCCGCAGGGGTAGCCGCCAGCATGGCTGCCATCTTTCCGCCGGGCACAAGATCCATCGTATAACCAAGCTCGATTCCCTTTTGGTTCAGCGAAAGGGAATAACTGGCCCCCCGCATCTCCTTGAGCCAGTCTGCATAAAACAGCATGGCCGAACGCATCAGGCGGGCATCCGAACCCTGCGCATATCTCGTGTACTGCTGTATCGCTTTCTGGATCTCGTCCTTGAACAGCGCCATGTCCACATAGATCGAGAGCTGGGCCTCGCTGACGAGTGTAACCGGTTTTTTTTGTCCCCCGTTGAAGGAGGCCATAACCGCAGGGGAGCTGGCAATTATTGCGTATCCGTCCCTGTACTGGATTGGGGAATCCCCAAGGGGAAGCCGGGAGAGAACAACCGTGCGGAACAGGTTTTGATCACTGACCGGAACCATAAACACTCCGCCGGACATCTTCTGCCCCTGATAAAGCAGGAACATGGCCACAGGCCTGCGCAGGTCGATTCCGGGGAAGCCCTCCTGCCCAAAAATCCCGCTTGAGATCTTTTTGGACAGGTCCCCCCTTGAGAGGCCAAGGCCAAACGAGATGGCGTAGCGCTCAACTTCATCAATCAGCGCCGGTATCCGGTCAAGCTGGAGAAAGACAGCACAGTCTCTGGTGACGTACTGCTGGGGCAGGGCAGAAGCCAGGGGAACAGATGTACAAACAAGTACGACGAGGATAGCCAGAATGCGGTTCATTGCCGGGCGTCCTTTCATCAAGTGGGATATTCCGCCTGAAAATGGCGGGCGAGCCTGTTCAACAATCACGAGAGAGTATACACCATCGGCGGAAAAAAAGCTCGTCGCCCGCAGCTTCAGAATGACCCAAGACGGAATTCGCGCAGGCGGAAGGCGTAGATGATGGCATCCACAGCCTCGGCGGCCGCGGCAGGATCAGCGGCAGCGCGATACCTTGTCTCGGTTAGCTCGTGAAACAGATCCGAAAGGAGATTGCAGAGGAACCCGGCCTCCTTGAGGTATTCCTTGCAAAGCCGCTCA
>JAKPMW010000463.1 GCA_029548715.1 Spirochaetota bacterium
GGGGATCGACGCGTACTGGGTCCGCCAGCGCGCCAGCCAGCACGAGCCGATGTTTGCCCATCCACGCATGCGGATTGTGCACGATCTTGTCGAATTGAAAGACGCTCTTTTGGCAGACTGATTTATTGATGAAGATCCTCAGGCTGGGGGAGGGGATGAAGTGGCGAGGGAGGCCTGCGATTTCGTGCCCTCCTGCAGGACTTCGCATTCAGATGCTATGCTATCGCGAAAATGTCGTGCGGTCCGGGCGAGATCCAGGATCTCAACCCGGATGGAAACCGGGGATTCCTCAAGGGCTTCGCGTAATCGCCCCAGCCGCCCGAGCGGGACGGGCGCTGCTGCGTCGATGGCGAGATCGAGGTCGGACCAGGCCTTGGCCCGGCCGGACACACGGCTACCAAAGGCGAATACCGGGTATTCAGGGATGTGATTTTTCAATATCTCAAGTATGAGCTTGAGATCGTTTTTTGGGAGGTCAATCATTGGCGCTCTCCAGCCGCTTGAGAAGAGCGTGTGCCTGGGGGGCAAAACGTATGGCTGCGCGCCAGGCTTCGTCGGCTGTTTCGGGGTTGTATGTATGTGAGGTCAGGTTGCGAATTTCGTGAAACATCATCCAGAGGTCAATGTCATCCAGGAGGCGGGACTCTCTGGCGCGACGATAGAGCTCGCGCCGGGTGATCCCGTCAGCGGCATCCGGTGCAAAATTTATCTCCAGCCAGCGCTTGATCATTTTCCAGGACTGTTCATAGGCTACTTCAAAAGCCTGGATGGTTCCGGCCCTGAGCGTCTCCCTGACTTCAGCCGGACTGGTGTCAAACAGGGGGGACGGACTACTTGCCAGGACGGCACGCTCCAAAGCGGCAATGGACTGGCGCAGTGATGTCAGGTCGAGCGGCATGCGAACTCCCCGGAGTGTAGCAGTACCTTTCAAGTATAGCACAGGGGGACTGACAGGGTTACGCATCCACATTATCACGGTTTTGTCATGCGACTCCCGGAGTGCGATCACTGTATTGTGAAACAATGCTTGCATCCTGCGTCGGGGAGCGCTGTCGATCTACTTAAATTCAGCCGGATGATTCACTATCTTTAGGACTTGAGGCTGTTCACCAAAAACCGCCACACTGGGGGCGGAATTTGCCAGGCATCATACATACATATTAAAGGAAAAAAGAGATGGAATTCGAGATCAAGGACATTAATCTGGCCGACTGGGGCCGCAAGGAGATGGATATTGCCGAGCAGGAGATGCCCGGCCTGATGGCCACGCGCGAAAAGTACGGCAAGGAAAAGCCGCTTGATGGTGTGCGTGTTGCGGGCTCCCTCCACATGACCATCCAGACTGCGGTCCTGATCGAGACCCTGGTCGAGCTGGGTGCCAATGTCCGCTGGTCAAGCTGCAATATCTTTTCGACCCAGGATCATGCTGCTTCGGCTGTTGTGGTCGGAAAAAAGGGCACGATCAGCGCACCGGCCGGTGTGCCTGTCTTTGCCTGGAAGGGTGAGACTCTTCTGGAGTACTGGCGCCTCCTGGCCCGCACCCTGGACTGGGGCGAGGGCAAGGGACCCGAGCTGATCGTGGATGACGGCGGCGATGCCACCCTGATGATGCACCTGGGCTGCGATATCGAGAAGGATCCCTCCCTCCTCGACAAAAAGGTAGATACCGATGACGAGATCGCCCTCTTTGCCGTCCTCAAGGAGATCTACGCCAAGGACAAGACGTTTTGGCAGAAGCACGTTGCCGACTGGCGTGGTGTTTCCGAAGAAACCACGACGGGTGTGCACCGTCTCTACGAGATGGAGAAAAATGGAAGCCTGCGCGTTCCGGCCATTAACGTCAACGACTCGGTGACCAAGTCCAAGTTCGACAACCTCTATGGCTGCCGCGAGTCCCTCGTGGACGGGATCAAGCGGGCGACCGATGTCATGATCGCCGGCAAGGTGGCCGTGGTCTGCGGCTATGGGGATGTCGGCAAGGGCTCGGCCCAGTCCCTGGCCGGCCTCGGGGCCCGCGTCATCGTGACCGAAATCGACCCGATCTGCGCACTCCAGGCGGCCATGGCCGGCTACGAGGTGACGACGGTCGAGGACACTCTCGGCCGGGCGGATATCTACGTCACGACTACGGGTAATGCCGACGTGATCACGGCCGAGCACATGACAAAAATGAAGGATCAGGCCATCGTCTGCAATATCGGCCATTTTGACAACGAGATCCAGGTTGCGGCCCTCAAGAAGGTGCCCGGGGTCAAGATTACCAACATCAAGCCCCAGGTGGACAAGTACACCATGCCGGACGGGCGGGCCATCTTCCTGCTGGCCGAAGGCCGCCTCGTCAACCTGGGCTGCGCGACCGGTCATCCCTCCTTCGTGATGTCCAACTCCTTTACCAACCAGACCCTGGCCCAGATCGACCTCTGGAAAAACCGCGACACAATCAAAAAAGGCGTGCGTACCCTCTCCAAGCTGCTTGATGAAGAAGTGGCTCGCCTGCACCTCGAGAAGATCGGGGTCAAGCTGACAAAACTGACACCCAGGCAGGCGTCCTACATCGGCGTGCCGGTCGAGGGGCCCTTCAAGCCGGAGAACTACCGCTACTGAGCTCCGGTCATTACTGTTGCCAAAAACCGCCTCATGGGAAACCGGGGCGGTTTTTTTGCGGGGATTGCGCCGGGAGGCGATTCAGGATATGCTCTCTGGTATGGAAGTCCGGGTAGTGATTGCAGAAGACGATGAGGTGGCGGTCCTCGAACTCAAGGCGCAGCTTGGGCGGCTGGGGTATGTCGTTGCGGCCCAGGCAGGCAGCGGCGAGGATGCTCTTGCGCTTGTGAGGGAGACGCAGCCTGCGATCGTGCTGATGGACATCAGCCTTGACGGAAAGATGGACGGGATTGAAACAGCAGCGATCATTGATCGAGAATTTCATGTTCCGGTTGTATTTTTGACTTCCTCGGGTGACCCGACCACGCTCGCCCGTGCTGTTCGCAGTAACCCATTCGGTTACCTTGTCAAACCGGTTGATCCGGTCCAGTTGCGGATCGGTTTGGAGATGGCGCTGTACAAGCACAGGACTGATGCCTGGCTGCGCGAAAACGAAAACCGTCTTTATTCGATTCTGGACAGCATGGGCGACGGGGTGATTGCTGTCGATACGGATGAAGCGGTGATTTTTATCAATCAGGTGGCGGCGGATCTTTTCGGGCAGGCAGCCGACAAGGTCTGTGGACGACCTCTGGGCGATGTTTTCCGCATTATCCGGACTGGCGAGAGTGCTGGCGGTGTTTCCCAGGCGTTTTTGCTCAGGAGCATGGGCGAAAGCGTACCCATCGAGTGGAGACGAACCGATCTTGCCGGGAGCAGCGGCGGCGCGGTCATTGTCTTCCGCGATATTTCGGGCCAGCGCCGGGCCGAAGAGCGGCTGGCATTGCAGAATGCTGCCATGGAAGCGGCGGCCAATGCAATCGTGGTAACGGATGTCAACGGGGACATTCTCTGGGTCAACAAGGCATTTTGCCGTTTGACCGGCTACGAGCGGGACGAAGTCATTGGAAAAAACACCCGTATCCTCAAATCAGGCCAGCATGAGATTGTTGTCTATGAGGATCTCTGGCGCACCATCCTTTCGGGACGCGTCTGGCGCAGTGAGCTGATAAACAAGCGCAAGGATGGCGGTCTCTATCATGTGGGCATCACCATAACGCCCATCCGGGACAGTGATGGCGGAATCTCCCGCTTTATCTGCATCAAGGAAGACATCAGTGATCGCAAGAAGGCCGAGGAGGCTGTCCGGCGCAGTGAGGAGTATTACAGGGCGCTGATTGAAAACGGGACCGACATCATTTTTGTGGTGGATCCGGACGGACTGGTCACCTATGTCACCCCCTCCTGCCGAAGGGTTTTCGGACGTTCTCCTGAAGACATGGTTGGCAAGACCCTTGCCGATCTGGTCAGGGAAAACGGTCGGACCCGGGTGCAGGAAAAGCTTCGCGAAGCCCTGATGCTGATGGGTGAGGTACGCCTGACCGAGATGCATGTCGAGCACCTCGATGGGGGTGAATCCCGGATTCTGGAAGGGCTCTTCCGGGGAGTGATAGATGCGGAGGGCCGAACCCGGATCATCATCTCAGCGCGGGATATCACCGAGCGTGAGAGGAATGTTCAGGAAATCGTGACCCTGGCCCGGATTTCGGCGGAGAATCCCAATCCCGTCCTGCGTATTTCTGCCGAGGGTGTGATTATTTACGGGAACAAGGCCAGCATCCCGGTGCTGCGCGAAATCGGGGCCCAGCTCGGGCAGCCGATACCCGGGGAGTTTCAGGGGATCATCCGCGATGTGCTCATGGCCGGACACAACCGCGAGGTCCGGATGAATTTTGGTGAGCATATCTACTCCATGCTCTTTGTTCCGGTTGCTCCCGAGGGGTATGTGAATCTCTACGGCACCGACATCACCGAGCGGACACGTGCGCTTTCGGCCTTGCAAAAAAGCGAACGGCAGTACCGGGCCATTGTCGAGGATCAGACCGATCTGATCTGCCGGATGAATCCTGACTACAAGCTCTCTTTTGTCAATGATGCCTTTTGCAGATTCTTCAACCTTTCTCATGGCGAGACTGTGGGGATGTTTTTTTCGGAGATTCTCGGGCCTGCGGATGCCAAGCGGTTTGCAGCAGGGGTGGCCGACCTGAGTGTGGATAATCCTGTTTTTGTGATCGAACAGGAGACCAGCGCCGGGGAGAGCGGGGTCCTGCGCTGGCTTGAGTGGACCTGCCGGGTGTTGTTTGACCTTTCTGAAAGTGTCATTGAGGTTCAGGGGGTGGGGCGAGAGATTACGGACCGCAAGATGCTGGCCGAGATGGCTCGTGAAAAAGAGGCGGCCGAAATCTCGAACCGGATGAAAAGCGAATTCATGTCCAACATGAGTCACGAGATTCGCACTCCGATGAACGGTATTCTGGGGATGACCGAGCTCCTGCTCGACACCGCCCTGACGGGCGAGCAGCGCGATTATGCCCTGACCATCCATCGCTCGTCACAGGCACTCCTGACAATCATCAATGATATTCTCGATTTTTCCCGCATTGAGGAAGGCCGGCTGAAAATCGAAGAGGCCGAATTTGATCTGGGGCAGGCGGTTGAGGATATTGCCAGTCTCCTTGCACCCCGTGCCAGTGAGAAGGGGCTTGAACTTCTCGTGCATTTCAGCCGGCTTGCACCTCGTCTGGTAATCGGTGACCAGGGGCGTGTGCGGCAGATCATCCTCAACCTGGTAAACAATTCCATCAAGTTTACACATGAAGGGTATGTCCTGATTCATGTTGACCACGTGGCACGGAGAGATGGAACCAACGTGTTTACCATTGCAGTTGAGGATTCAGGCATCGGAATTTCTTCGGACAAGCTGGATGTGATTTTTGAACGGTTTTCACAGGCAGATACATCGACAACCCGCTTCTATGGAGGAACCGGGCTTGGTTTGACCATTTCCCGTCAGCTTGCCCAGCTTATGCACGGGGATATTGTTGTCAAC
>JAKPMW010000211.1 GCA_029548715.1 Spirochaetota bacterium
TTTGTCCAGTGCCCAACCGCGTCTTTTGAAGAACGGATGGAAGCGGTGGCCAGGATTGTCTCGGAGTTCCTGCCTGACCGGGAGAACCGCCTGCTGGTCTTTTGTACCTGGGCCGGGAGGGGACAGCGGCATGGTGTCATACAACTGACGGAGAGGATCCGGCGGGTACCCCGGTATTCTGCACGACCGGAAGATGTGTTCATGTATTACGCCAGTCTCGGACTCGGGCCGGAGCAGATCGAATCAGGCATGCGTTCGGCAGCGATCATCGTGACGACAGAGGCACTCGGGATGGGTGTCGACATGAAACACATCAAGGGTGTGGTCATTGTCAATCTTCCTGCCAGCGTAGAAAACCTTGTCCAGTTTTTGGGCCGGATGCGGACAAAAAATATCCACGACCATGCATCAACCTGCAAGCGGGCCTGGATTCTGACAGGTCCCGGTGATCAGGCATCCAAACAAACTGTTGCCGATCCGCCGCCGGTTGATTTCAGCCTGCTGACAAGCGGATTCAACCGGATGCAGTATATCAATCAAGGAAGATATCTGCTGCAGATGTATATTCGGCCGGATTGCTCATATACCAACGCGAGACGTTTTTTTACCATGATTCCCTGGGTATTGGCAACGCGAAACTGGGGAGCAACAATTCTTCCGTTTGATGGCAACCAGCGCAAGATCTTCGCTTCCAGGCGGGCAGGGGCATGGGGGAGCGATGCCGAATTCTGGCACTATTCGGGATACTGGCTTGTCGTCTTGTCCAAGATGGCAGCCCGGAGCAGTCAGGTCTCGCTCCTCTGGATGGTTCCCTCGCTGACGTCACGCATTGTCCTCCGGGATACCCTGCGCATGCTTGCCCTGATTGAAGCCCGTGGCGGGATTGATCCCCTGGTCATGGAGTATCTCCGCCTTGTCAGTCAACGGACAGTGATCATCTGGAAGCACGATCCGGGTTACCGGTATGATCCGCATCTCTTTGCAAAGGTCCTCGAGATCGTTCTCGAACGAATCCGGGAACTCGCCGCGAAGCGTCAGGTTGTCTCGTTGACCAATTTGATTGTGGGCGAGACCAATCCGGACTCTTTGACAGTCAGGATCGTCAAGTTGTTGCGGGATGCCGGTCTGGCCCAAAAAAACCAGTGGGGGCAGTACGTCCATGACTCGATCCAGTTTCTGATCGATGCCAAGATCGTCTCTCTCAAAAATCCGACATGTTCGCCCGTGGTCCTGTTTTCTCCGGTTTCGGGACCCGGGATTGATGCCTGGATCTCCTGGTTTGACAGCCAGTCGGTGCGGACCGGATGGTCCAATCTTGCTCCCGAAAGCGAGTTCGTTTCCAAGCGGGTACTGATGCAGTTCGAAGGGATCGAGGATTGGCTGGTCTCCCTGCCCAGGCGAGCCGACGTCTACCGGAACAATCTGCTCGAAATGGTCAGATGTGCGGACGGTGTTCCCGACAGATTCCGGCTCGATCTGATCGCTTCATTCAATCCATTCGAAAATGAGTATCTTGCTGACGAATATTGCGGGACGGAACCTGGCCAGCCGCATTGAACTGGAGCACAGGCTCATCCTTCAACGATGATCAGACTGTAGTTGTCCGGTGCTCCGTTTGCTTCGACAAGGGAGCGAGCCTGCCCGGGGATTTCCTCAAGGTGCAGGCTTGTCAGCCGGTCAAGCTCGTCCTGCCCGAGTGGCCCGTAGAGGCCATCGGTCAGGGCCACAAGGCGTTGCCCCGGAAGAAGCGTGTTGGCACCGGGAAATCGTGTTTCAAGAAACGCCCGCTCGGGAGGGAGGCCGCCGCCAAGACAATTGCCGAGACTGCCGGCAACCGGTCCGGCATGGTCACGCGTCAAGGGCTCGAGCGGTCCAAGACGGATGC
>JAKPMW010000224.1 GCA_029548715.1 Spirochaetota bacterium
ATATCCCGGAACAACATCCCCCCGGGCATCCTCAAACTGCCAGTGCCTCACCCGGCGCACATGGTCTCCTTCCTCATCGCCTTCGCGCTCCGTGTCGGGATCAACGGTGGGCGAGGACGAAGCCGAAGACACCGAGGCAGCACTCGAAACCGGGGTCACGGCAAAACCGGCCGGGATTCTCGGGTCGGCCCGGGCCACTTCAGGCTTGTCCGTGTACCGCCCGGCATAATCAATAACACAGATCATACCGTAATTCGGGTGGGTATTGATTGCCACACCAACCGAAAGAAAACTCTCCCGGAGTATGTTGACCCGGTGCCCCCTGCTTGGGACGCCATCATCAATCAGCAACTGCGAGATGATCCTTTTCCCAATCTCTTTTTGATATCTGCCATACGAAATATTTTCACCATACGTATTGCTTGATCCATATCGCTGAATCCGGGTATGCATCTGCGAGCCATCCGCCCCATCGTGCCCGGTCCGCCCGGTCCGGGACTGGTCGGCAGCGTGATCCCTGGCTGCGAGGGTGATCCCTTTGGAGGGAACAAGCGCCGGTGCCGGTCGTGCAGCCTTGAGGGCCCGATAGCACTCCTGGGCCGCACCCACCCCTTCGTGCGTCCGGATGGCAATCTCGCCCGGCCGTTTCAGCAGGTTCCCCTCGTAGAAGCCGATGATGGGCTTGATGACCTCTTCCGCATAGCGGGCAGGATCGACCCTCAGCCTGTTGTGCTCACGTATGACATCCTTTTCGGCGTCCGTCAGCCAGGATACATTCCGTGCCGTATCGCAAACGCTGTCAGCCCAGGTATCCGCAGCCCCCAGCATCCCGGCGCAGACGACCGTAAGCGCAAAAACCGCACACAAACCCATACCGCGCAATCTCATACCCGCACCTCAATCACTGGATTTCCGGCCCTGCAGAAGCAACCGGTGAAGCATGTGACAACACAAAGGATAAAGAGTTTCCGCTTACTCGCTGTCCCTGACAGCAAAACCAATCAGGGTGATATCGTCCCGCTGTATCTCGGAGCCCATCCATGCTCGCAGCGCTTCTTCAAAATACGGCCCCTGTTCTTCAATCGGTATTGAAACCGCCGCTTCAACAAACTGCTGAAACGTTTTCAGACCGATCCCGAAAGGATGCCCCGTGCCGTTCTGGTCCAGAAACCCGTCACTGGCAAGATAAAACCGCAGCCCGGGCAGGAGGGGAATACGATGTCTGGTATATGGGTATTCCAGCCGGGATCGCTTGTACCCGATCGCCTGACGGTCGCCCCGGATGATACGGATCGCACCATCCCCCGACTGCACAAGAAGCGCAAGCTTTGACCCGGCATACAGCATCTCTCCCGCGGCAGGCCGCACCAGACAGAGTCCGATCTCCAGACCATCGTCGATGTAGGTTTCCTGGTGCTCCTGATGCAGGGTCTTTTTCAGAAGCATGTTCAACTGCCTGAGAATCAGGGCCGGATCATCACAACAAATATCTTCAATGATGTGGTTCAAAAGGGCGTTGACCGTCATTGTCATCAGTGCCCCGGGAACACCGTGTCCTGTACAGTCCACAACCGCAAGAAGATGGTTGCCCCCTGTTTCATGTGACCAGTAAAAATCCCCGCCCACAAGATCCTTCGGGCGCCAGAGTACAAAATACCCGCTGAAAAAACGCCGGAGCATCTCGGGGTCAGGCAGGATGGATTCCTGGAGACGCATGGCATAGCGGATGCTCTCAAGGATCTTTTCGTTTTTATCCGTCAGCTCCCTGGTCCGCTCGGCCACAATCTGTTCCAACTGCTGGTTGTACGTCTGGATGATCACAGCCATTGTGTTAAAACTCCTGCCGAGCTCGCCCAGCTCATTGTCGCGCATATCTGTCACCCGGGCGGCCAGGTCCCGCTCCCCAAAACGCCGCACCGCAGTTATCAGCTCATAAAGCGGCTGGTACAACAGTCGCCGGAGCAAGTATCCGACTACAAACGAAATGGCAGCCGAAATCGCCAGCAACTGGAGGAGAAAACGCAGCAGCAAGCGCTCGGTTCGTGCTTCGTGGTGCTCACGCGAAAGATGCACCTCAATCTGCCCGATCCCGACATCCTGATACCGGATCTCACGCCGATCGGCAAGCAGGGCATCCTGCAGACCCGCCTTTTGAAGTGAATCGTTTGTGTACGGATGCATCCCGCCCCGGCTTCGGACAAATCCCGTATACATATTCCCGTTCGTCTCACGAACAACGACCGCCAGGAGATCTTTTTGGCCCATCTCAAGCCGTATCAGGGTCTCAACCTGCTGCCTGTCGAAATCCCAAAGCGGCTTTTGAACTCCGAATTCGAGGCGTCGTACCACATTGGCGGCCAGCTCATGCATATCCTGCCGCAGAAGGCTGACATCAACCAGATACATGATGAGGTTTGCCACAGCTGTCGTGACAAAGATGGCCAGCAGCGTACCAATCACAACTGTACGGACGATTGATTGCGAACCTTTCATCATGAACCTCCCTACCAGCTGACCATGCCGTATCTGGAGAAAATCTCCCTCTGACGTGATGTCTGCTTCCAGGTTGCAAGCGCCCGATCAAACCGGGCCACAAGCTCTTCCGCCCCCGGCCAGCGCCTTGAAAAAGCCACATGAAAACTCCGCACTGGCCCGACCGGAGAGGGAATCAGATCAATCCCGGAAAACTCCTGTGAATGGTTTCGCAAAAACCACAGCCCGACATTGATCTCGCAGATAAAGACATCCATCCGCCCGGCAAGCAGCTTTCTGAACTGAAGCGGCTCGGGATTTTCAGCGCGCACAACCTCAACCCTGCGAAACACCCGGCGATGAATTGCATCAAGAAAAACCTGTGCATAGTTGTACCCCGAGTGCCCCACAACACATGAGGACAGGTCCTCGAGGGTATGCCAGACTATGACACGGTCCTTGCGCTTGAAAAACACGTCCTTGACAAAATTGACCGGCTGGGAAAAATGGCAGTAGCGTTCGCGCTCGGGGCTGCGTGTCACCGAAACAAATCCGGCCACGCCTCCCCTTACAAGCAGCTCGGTGGCCCGCGCAAGGGGATAGACAGCGTAGGTCACCCTGTATCCAGCAAGGGCAAAGACCTCCCGCACAATATCTGCGTCAGATCCTTCGACCCTGCCATCCGCATGCACAATCCTGAAAGGGGGAAACGGCGCTGTCGCGAGAACAAGATCTGTCCCGGCATAACCCGGCAGGCACACACTCAGCATCACAACACAGAGCACAAGAATCCGCATCTGCCACCCCCGTTTCATCCCCAGTATAGCACACCGCCGGGAGTGACGAACGAATTTTGGCACCCCTGAACCCGGGCTTGCCCCCCTGACCGGCAGAGAGTAGACTACACTCCATGAACAGGAAAACTCCAGCACGGATCAGCACTCTCTCTCGCAGTGCAGAGGACTACCTCGAAGCAATTTTTCTCGAAGCACAGGATCATACCCCAGTCCGGGTCAAGGAAATCGGAGACAGGCTGGGTGTTGCCCCGGCCAGCGTGACACAGGCTGTCAAGACACTCGTCACCCATGGCCTTGTAACCTCGCAGCGCTATGGAGCCATCGAGCTGACCGAAGAAGGATACACGGTCGGGAAACAGATCTCCTCAAGCCATCACATCCTGAGTGTTTTTTTCGAAGAGGTCCTCGGGCTGAACCACGATGATGCGGATCGCGCCGCCTGTATCGCCGAACATGGCCTTGCGCCGGATATCATTGCACGACTCTCCTGCCTGGTAAAATGGATGGCCACCGAACAAGACGCCAGATCTCCGCTTGCAGAGTTCCGGCAACACATGTCATCAGTTCGCCGCACTCAGGGAAAGTCTGATCCGCTCAAAACGAAGTAATTGCCTGCAGCACAAGGCCTGTATCGCCCGTTTTCGGTAATTTCGCGGCAGCCGTCAGCCTCAGTTTTTCGTCGTGGGACCAGGTCAAGCCAAGCGTGAGGGCCCGCTCAACCTCCTCATCCCGGGGAGCAACAATCTCTCCCCGGACAATCAGGCCAAGCCTGAGCCCGGCCAGTGCATCCAGATCCATCCTCGCCTGTGCCATGCCGCCTTTACTGCGCCTTTCCCAGACATCATCCGGCAGCTTCGCCAGGTATTCGAAGGCCAGCGCGAGAGGCCCGAGCTCAGCTTCAAGATCACACCCGACCCAGGAAAAGCGCCGGCCGGCATCATGCCTGCTGGCAGCCAGCGAGACGCCGGCTGAAATTCCATCGACCGGCTTCCAGCCAAACCGCACACCACCGGCACGACCGCTGTCACTATTGGTGATTGATTCCATTCCGCCCTCGACAAGATAGAGCAAAACGGAGAATGCCCCGAATCCAAGCTCTCCCATACATCCTGCATTGTTCCAGCCTTCAACCATCGCATCGTTGAGCATGACTGAAAAAGGCAGGGCGTTGTCCGGTGATGCGTACCAGGATGACGACAGTCCAAGCGGAATGTCAAAGCGGCCGGCGACCAGCGAAGCTGAAACAGTATCAGACGCATACTTGAGCGTCATATATCCGGCACCCAGCCCGATTCCGTCCGAACCATCGCCTGCCAGTGTGGCATCCAGCGAGAGCCAGGGAGTAACCAGCGCACTGAGGGATACCTCGATCTGTGAGAGCTCAAGACTTGAATCCGAGCCTGTCAGTCCGGCTCTTGTGTCAGCAAAACCCTGCCATGTAATGGCAGCCTGACCGGGCTCCCCGGCCGCAAGGGAAACTACAGAAACAGCAAGCAGCAAAAAAACAACCGAAGCAATGCGAGTCATTCTCGCCTCCTTGTGAGATTCTTGGGACGAACGTACGGAGAAATTTTTTAGGCGTCTATAACTTTTTTAGGAATGTATAACTTTTTTCTGGACTGGTGCCGG
>JAKPMW010000255.1 GCA_029548715.1 Spirochaetota bacterium
GACGCCTGTGCGGGGCTGGGATTTCCGGCTTTTTCCGCCCTGCCAGGACAGGGACCAGCGCCGGGCAGAGGGGGGAAGACCGCGCCGATGTCCCTCCCGGCCCCGAAGGGTGGACAAAAGCGGGCCCTGCCCTGGCGGACCTTCGTCAAGGAGCACGTGGTCATATTGGCGGGCAAGAGCGCAGCCTCCAATGCCCAGTTGAGCCTCAAGGTTGCATCCGGCAATGACCTCTGGTTTCATGCCAAAAACTGGCCTGGTTCGCACGTTCTCTTGCGACGGAAGCGCAAGGGCCATGTCTTCAGTGAAGAAGAGATCCACATGGCCGCCGTGATTGCACTCTACTACAGCGAGGCGAAAAAGTTCGGCCGTGAAGAGGTCATGCTGACCGAGGCCAAGCATGTCCGGCGGATTCCGGGCGCACCTTTGGGAACCGTCTCGGCCGCCGCATCCCGCAGCCTGCTTGTCACGCTGGATGACGAGACAGTCAGGGCAGCGCTGGCCAGCGAAGAGCGAGGGGGTCTTTGAAAAGCGCGGAACAATCCCCGCTTACCCGTTCTACTGCAGGAGCCGGATAATATCCTTTTCGATTTTGGATGGCCTGGTTGCCGGGGCGTAGCGCTTGACTGTTGAGCCATCCGCCGAGACCAGAAATTTGGTAAAGTTCCACTTGATTTTTTTGCCAAACAGCCCGCGTTTCGAATTCGCCTTGAGCCAGGCAAAGACCGGGTGCGTGTCCTTGCCGTTGACCAGAATTTTTTCGGAGAGGAGAAAGGTCACGCCGTGGTTGATTTTGCAGACTTCGGTCATCGTCTCGTTGGCCTCTGGTTCCTGCCCGGCAAACTGGTTGCAGGGAAAGCCGATGACGGTAAAATTTGTCCTGCCGTATTTCTGAAACACCTCTTCAAGCTCTTCAAACTGGGGTGCAAGTCCGCATCTTGTTGCGGTGTTGACGAGCAGGAGGACCTTGCCCCTGAATTGGCCCATCTCGACCCGCTTGCCTCTGGAATCATTGAACCACAAATCATGGAGTGTCATGCCCCTTGTCCCCCCTGTGCTGCTTTCAATCCTCAAATCCGAGATAGCGGACCTCTTCTTCAAGCCGAATCCCCCGCTTTTCAAACACCACCTGCTGTATGTGCCGGATCAGCCGGCGCACGTCTTCGGCCGAGGCCGAGCCGGTATTGACGACAAAATTGGCATGCCTGTCAAAGACGGCCGAGCCACCGATGGTGTAGCCGCGCAGGCCGCACTCGTCGATCAGGCGCCCGGAGGGGATGCCGCAGGAATAGTCGTTTTTGAAAATGCATCCGGCATTGGGGTGGACAAACTGCCCCATCTCGACCCGCTTGCTCCGGTTGGCTGCGGTTGTCTCGCTGATCTGTCTGCGGGCCGCGTCATCATGGGCCGGTGTCAAGAGGAGCTCGAGTTCAAGGATGATTTCGCCGCTTTTCATCAGTGTGGAGTGCTTGTACGCATACCCCAGATCCTCCCTGCTGCGGCTGGCGAGTTCGCCGGCGGGGGTGAGCACGTTTACGCGCTCGACGATATCCGCCATCTCACCCCCGTAGGCACGGGCATTCATGAAGGCGGCTCCGCCGACCGAGCCGGGCAGGCCGCCGGCAAATTCAAGGCCCGAGAGGCCCTGCTCGGCTGCGGCGCTTGCGAGGGCGGCAATGGCCAGCCCGGCGCCGCAGCGGACCAGCCGCCGACCGTCCGTGCCGGGCGCTGTTCCCCCTGCTGCCGTCCAGTCAAGGGTCTCCAGTCCTGCG
>JAKPMW010000271.1 GCA_029548715.1 Spirochaetota bacterium
GAAAAGGTGCGTGTGTTCAGCGAAATACGCTGACGACCCGCTTTCCGGTTTGGTGCTTTGCCAGGATTGACATTTTCCGTCCTGGGGTGCAGGATGAGGTATCACCCCTGAAACACGGGCAAGGAGGCAGTAATGAATGACAATGGAAAGACTGCGGTAGCATTTTTACTTGGAGTCATCGCCGGAGGGATCCTGGGTGTCATGTTTGCCCCAAAATCCGGTAAGGAGACCCGTGAGAGCCTTCACAGGTACATCAAAAACGCTGAAGAAAAACTGGCCAGACTGAGGCAGAAGCGGGACCAGATGCCCGAGGATGATTCTGCCGAAGATGAGCAGGCCTGAGTATCCGGCTGAAGACAGGACACATACGCCATGACAGTCACCGAGATTTGCCTTATTGTGATAGCCGCCTCACTTGCCTTGGGGCTGGTTGTGCTCCTGACGGCGGTATTTGCCGTTTCCAGGGTGTACAAAAAAAAGATTTTGCCGTTGATCCAAAAAACCAATGGAGTGCTTGATAACCTCTCGGCTGTGACCCTTGCCATCAGGGATCAGGTCGACGAGCTGCGCACAGTGATGGACGATATTACCTACAGGACGAGGGTCATGGCTATCAATGTTCAGGAACGGATTGTCCCGACGATAGCAGATGTTGTCACATCCTTTTCCGGTATTGCCAGATTCGTCAAAAGCATATTTGGGCGAAATTCCTGATTTCGCATAGGGGTGCCGGCGGATGATTGTCAGGCATGACCCTGGTGTGCTTCCTTCGGGATATTACTGCAGGCCGTTTGGACCGTGGTATTGCGTGACAGCAGAGCGACAAGGCTCTGCTGTCCGTCGTCTCAGCCCGGTCGAAGACAGGCTGGGCCGGGAGGGGCTTGTTTCCAGGTTATTTGATGATCCATGGGCCTTGTGTGTCCGTCTGGCCCGGCATCAGGGACTTACCATTGCCTGTGCCGAGTCCTGTACTGGCGGGTTGGTTTCGGGACAGTTGACGGCTGTCCCCGGTGCTTCCCGGGTCTGTCTGGGTGGGGTCGTCGCATATGACAACAGGATCAAGGAGAATCTGCTTGGCGTGCGGTCCGACTGCCTCGAGCGGCATGGTGCGGTGAGTGAGGAATGTGCTGCCCAGATGGCTGCCGGCGTCCGCGGACTGTTTGGGGCCAGCCTGGCTGTATCCGTGACAGGCATTGCGGGGCCTGGCGGTGCCGTACCGGGAAAGCCGGTGGGAACGGTCTGTATCGGGCTCTCTGCCGAAGGCGGGACAGTGACTCAGCGCTTTCAGTTTTCGGGGACACGCGAGAGTATCCGCCGGTACAGCTCGGAGACGGCCTGTGCCATCCTTATCTCGGCCCTCATAGGGAGGCATGATGCGGTTTTTTTTGGCCATTCCGCTGAATCAGCCGGTCAATGATGCACTGGATGCCTGGCTGCAGCAGGCGGGGCTTCTTCATCCGGTGAGGGTTGTGCCGCGCGAAAACAGGCATATTACCATCCAGTTTTTTGGAGAGATTGACGAGGTGCTGGCTGCTGCCATCATCCGTCTGGTGGGGGAGTATTGTTCCACCTGCGTGCAGGGACCATCTGGCGGGCTTGAGGTGGCCGGGATCGGCTTTTTCCCCGCTGAAGTGACCCCAAAAATTCTCTGGGCAGGGGTGCGGGACAAGCATGGCTGGCTCGGGGAGTTTGCTGCGGGAATTGCCACAAGGCTTGAGACGCTTGGTGTCTACCGGGACAGTCCTGCGTGGCGGCCGCATGTTACCCTGGCCCGTTGCCCGGGCATGAGCGCGATCCGTGCGGCAGAACTCTGTTCCCACAACACAGCCACCGGCTTCGGCAGCATCCTGCCGGTCTCAGTCGTGGCATACCAGTCGATCCTCAGGCCGCAGGGCGCAGTCTATACGGCCCTGTCCGGTCATACGCCCGGAGCCTGATCCTGCGCAAGGGCAAGGCGGCTGCCAAGCCATGTGCGCAACTCAGCGGACCACTCGGGCTGGGTGAGGGCGTATTCGAGGATGGCCTTGACGTATCCGACCGGTTCGCCCACATCAAGCCGCTGTCCGGAAAATTCGGTACCGATGACATGACCCTGTTTTGCCAGTGTGTTGACCGATCCGACATGGTAAAACTCGCCATGCAAGTTGCGCTCGCGTTCAGCCCGCAGCAGCGGGAAGATTGAAGCAGGCAGGATGTAGCGTCCGATTGTGGCCAGGCAGGACGGAGCCTGGTCAACGGGTGGTTTTTCAATGATGCCCAGTACCCGGCCGTTTTCACCTGGCGTGATGATCCCATAGCGGTTGACCTCGCTGCGCGGGACAGGCATGACCCCGAGAACGCAATCAGCGGGACCAGTGGCCGCCCGCATCAACTGGGCAGTCAGTGGTTCGGGGCCAATGACGATGTCATCAGGATAGGCCACGCAGACGGGTTCGCCGGCCGCAAAGCTCTCGGCGAGCAGGATTGCATCTCCGGTTCCCCTCATGACCTGCTGGCGTGCAAAGTAGATATTGGCAGAGGGTGGGGCGATCATATCAAGCTGGGCAGTCTTGCCTTCACGGGTGAAAACACCCTCCAGCTCGACCTCGCGATCAAAAAAATCGTCAAGAGCCTTTTTCCTCCGGCTGGTCACAATCAGGATATCCCTGATTCCCGAGGCGACAAATTCGTCAATGATGAAGGTGATGGCGGGTTTGTTGACAAGGGGAAACATCTCTTTGGGAACAGTCTTGGTACAGGGTAAAAAACGTGTTCCGTACCCGGCCGCGATAATGATGCCCTTCATTGCGTGTGTCTCCTCCCGGTTCAAGCTGACTGGCCCTGCGGCCGACGATAGAAAGTATAGCCCCGCATCTGCAGTTTTGAAAAGGTGGTTGTCCCATGAATGCAAAGAGAGTCCGCTGTGCGCTCCTTGTGCTGCTGCTGTGCTCAGGTGTCCTCTTTGCGGCTGGTGCACTCCGCACTGAGGGAGACGCGTTTTTCGAGAAGGATGTGTTCGAAAAGGCCGGGTCTCTCCGCATTTTGCGTCTGGGCCGGCTTGTGGGTGACGGGCGCGGACTGGATGCTCCCGGGGGATCATTGCTGGCTGTGCATCCCGAAGGAGGACTCTGGCTCGCGAGACGGCGCAGCCTGACCCGGGTTTCCTTTGCCGGAATGACCACCGGGCAGTACTGGCTGCCTGCCGGGTATGGTTCGGTCGAAATTGCATCGCTGTATGTTTCGCGAAACGCTGCCTGGGTGGGGCTCTCTGACGGACGGATTGCCCGCAGGATGCACGCCTCCGGAAACTGGCAGGTGTACACAAGTGGGCGGTCGAGTCCCCAGCGGCTGATCGTTGCGGGCGGAAGCCTGCTGGCGTTTTCGCAGGAGCCGGGTGGCAGTGTTGTCTTTTTTGACGAGGCAAAGGGGCGTTTTCTCCCGTACTTCTCTCTCCCCGAGCGGCTGGCCCTTGTTCCCCGGACAGTCAGGTATTTTGGAACAGGCTGGTATCTCGGAACTGATCTTGGCTTGTTTCGTGTCGAGAGACCCGGAACGGACAACATGAAATGGGAGATGCAGGGGACCCGGGACGGACTTTCGCTGATGACCGTCCATGACTGTCTGCCGGCCGGTAACCGGCTTCTGGTTGCCTCATCTGTCAGTCCATACCCCAGGCTTGCGAGACACATCAGGCTGACAAGCTATGGTGATTTTGTCTTTCAGTATTTTCAGGGACGCTGGGAACGGTATGACGAGCGGACGGCGCCCGATCTGCTTCATTTTCTGCAGGTCAATGCCTCCAATACATCGGTTTCTCCCAATGGTCTCTGGGTGTATGAGGAGGGGCAGGACCGTGCATGGACCGTCCGTGGAGCCGAGGATGAATTTTACAGGCTGATTCAGGTTGATGATACTGGCTGGCTGGCGGCCGGTGCCGGCGGTCTCTACCGCTTCGGCAGGGTCGGGCAGGAATATCGTGCCCTGCGTATCGTTGCGCTTCCCCGCCTCTGGATCGATGATCTCCAGAGAGACAGTGAGCATGCCTATGTCTTGTCAAGCCGTTCTCTCTATGCCATTCCGCTGAAAGAATTTGCCAGGGGCGACACACTGCAGGCGGTACGTGAGGGGACAAATTCGGCTGAGGTGAAAACGGCAGGGACCAACCGCCGGAGTGCAGGACAGCCGCAGTCCGAGGATGAGGCCTTCGTGCGCCAGATCAAGCGCTATCTCGCTGGCTTGCGCCGGACAGGCACGGACAGGACGAAGTAGATGGTTTGCAAACTCGATATTTTTCATTTTTTGGGAACAGGGTACAGGCCTGGGAGAGTGCGAGGGAGCGAAAAGTGGCTGGAGGGGCAAAAAAAGAGAAAAAAAAGCGGAAAAAAGTTTGCCCTTTGGGAGAAGGTTGAATAGAATAGAGGAGTACATGCCGCTGGGCGACCGCTCAAGCATGGACAGCACAAGGCGAAAGCGCACGAACAGTGAAGGCTCG
>JAKPMW010000281.1 GCA_029548715.1 Spirochaetota bacterium
AACGCCTACGCTCGGGAACAGATCGGAACCAATCTGGTAATGGCCATACCCACCGGACAGTTTCCTTCAGCCATGATGCGCTGGGGGAAGTCCTGCATCTACACAGTCCGGACCCTGCCCAACCTCCCCGGCCTGACGCTGGTGGCCGAGGCTCCGCTTGCACCGGCCATCGCCGGAGTCGTCCAATCAATCAAACTGATTCTCGTGATCCTCGTTTCCTGCATTGTCCTTTCCACCCTCGTGGCCTGGCTGATCGGACGCAGGATCGCCCGTTCCCTCACGAGACTGGCAGAGATCAGCAAAAACATCCCTGCCCGACTTGAAGCCGGCGGGCCAGAGCCCGGCTGGCATGGGAGTGCGAGCACCGAAATCCAGGCCCTGGTTTCCAATTTCCGCGAGATGACAATGGCCATGAGCAAACAGGTCGGACGGCTGAGGGAAAGCAGCGAGGCCAAATCACGCTTTCTTGCCAACACCAGCCACGAGATCCGTACCCCCCTGGGCGGGATCCTCGGGATCTCGCGTCAGCTCCTGCGGACACCACTTGACAACAGACAGCGCGAGCAGGTGTTGATGCTGCGCTCATCAGCCGAATCACTCCTCGGTGTCCTCAATTCGATCCTTGACCTCTCCCGGATCGAATCAGGCCGGATGGAACTCGACAATCACCACTTCGACCTTGCCGCCCTCATCGAAGACCTTGCCCGCGAATACTCCTGGGCCTGCGAGGAAAAGGCGATCGAGTTTGTCTCTTCAATACGGTCACCCCTGCCCGCTGCGGTCGTCGGTGATTCAGTCAAACTGCGCCAGATCCTCGTTAACCTGCTGGGGAATGCAGTGCGTTTTACCGACACAGGGCGGATATCCCTGACGGTCGCTGGAAATAATTCTGAATACAGGTTTTCGGTACAGGACACCGGACCCGGAATATCCCCCCAACAGCGGCAGAGAATCTTTGAAAGCTTCATGCAGGCCGACGCGACAACCACCCGCCGCCATGGCGGGACCGGTCTCGGTTTGGCGATCGCCCGCGAACTGGCCGCAATCATGGGGGGATGCATCGAACTGGACAGCCAGCCCGGAACCGGGAGCACCTTTACCCTGCGGATTCCCCTCCCCGCTGGCAACCCGGATCTGGTTACCCGGACCGAAGATGAATCCGAACTCGATGAGCAATCCGGCCTGGCGGGAATGACAATCCTCGTTGCCGAGGATAATGTCATCAACCGCAGGTACCTTGCCGCCCTTTTTGAGACCCTTGGCTGCAGCGTGCAGTTTGCCGCCAATGGCGCTGACGCGGTCAGGGCTGCAGAGGTGGGGCACTTCGACTGCATCCTGATGGACGTGCAAATGCCGGTAATGGACGGGATCGAGGCCACGCTCAGCATCAGGGAACGGGAACGCACAACCGGAAGACACATCCCCATCATTGCCCTGACGGCTTCAGCCTTTGAAAGTGACCGCCAGCGGTTTCTCACCTGCGGGATGGACGACTACCTGAGCAAGCCCGTCAACGAGCACACCCTGGTCCGCATCCTGCTGGCCTATCGCACCACCCCGTCTGCCCAGCCATCGGCCACTCGGCACGAAGGTCTGGACCTGAGCCCTCTGCGCAAGCAGTATGAAGTCCTGGGAAACGAAACCCTGGGCGAGATTCTTGATCTCTTTGCGGCAGAGCATCCCCAGCGCACCGCCCGTATCAGGGACGCGCTCTTGAACCACGACCATGACCGGCTCCGTTTCGAGATCCACAGCCTCAAGGGCGTCTGCAGCAACCTGTACCTTGAAGCACCCCGCCTGACTCTCGCCCGGATCGAAGAAGGACTCAAGTCAGGAGAGCTTGCCCCCAATACAGCCGCCCTTCAGGCACTGGCATGCCTTGACGAGGCGGCGGCAGCACTGGCGCTCCTGCGGCGTGACCTGCATCAGAGCCGGCAGTGAACCACATCGGTCTCGATGATGGCCCGGCATCCGACAGCCTCAAGCTGATCCATTACACCCTGAACCCGGTCCTTTTCGACCATAACCTTCACAGCCAGCCATGTCCCGCTGTCGGTGCCCTGAATGGTCGGGGACGAATAGCCGGGAGTAATCTTCTTGGCCTGATCGATCTTGTCGCCCGGACAGTTATACTCAAGCAGGGACCAGCGCGAAGCGACCAAAACGCCCTCAATCCTCCTGAGAAGCCGGTCGCGCATGCTGCTGCTGCGTGGTTTGGGGTTTCCGATCAGCACAGCCTGGGCGGTCAACACCGTCTCGCGCTCGACCAGATCGTGCTCCCGCAGGCTGCTGCCCGTTTCGACAATATCAAGGATTCCATCCACCAGTCCCAGCAAAACCATGACCTCAACGGCCCCGTTGATTTCGAGAATGCGGACGTTTTCCACCCCTCGCTCGGCAAAGTATTCACGGGCAGTGCTGACAAATTTTGTTCCCAGTGTCCGGCCTGAAAAATCAGCGGCCGTCTTCACTGCAGAATCGATATGCGTGGCAAAGGAGAGCCAGCAGCGACCGAACCCAAGCGGCATATGCTCGTTCACACTGGCCTTTTTTTCGCGCACCAGATCGCTGCCCGTCACCCCCAGGTCAACCACGCCCTCTTCGACCAGCGCCGGGATGTCCTGGGCATTGACAAAGATGACCATGACCCCGGTATCCTTGCAGCGGGCAAAAAGCTGCCGCCCGCTGGCATTGAACCTGAGCCCGGATTTTTTCAATAGATCGATGGACTGCTCCATCAGGCGTCCCTTTGAGGGAATCGCTATTCTCAATTCATCACTGTCCGTCAGCATACCCGCCCCCATGCTTTCGTGCTTCCTTTTCGTCGATTCCGCTGATCCCGAAGCGCCGGGCCAGCTCATCAAGCACCTGCTGTGGATGAACCCTGCGCTGTCCGAGCATGACAAGCATGTGGAACAAGAGATCAGCCGCTTCATAGACAAAGTGCTTCTCGTCGTCTTCGGCCGCAGCCTCGACGAATTCAGCCGCCTCTTCGGTCACCTTGCCCGCAATCTTTGGCACTCCGCCGGCAAAAAGGCTTGAAACATAGCTTTTTGGGGGAGGGGAGTCCCTGCGTTCCTCGATAACCGCATACAATTTGTCGATGATGGTTTCCACTGATGAACAGCCCTTTCTATAAAGACGCCTCCCCCGTACAGAGAGGGAGGCTGTTTCCATAAAGGTACACAACAGGGCAGCGCGCTTGTTCCTTAATTGTCATCCATTTTTTGGACAAACTCGACATACAAGACCGCGCGATCATCGTCCGCCGGCTTGCCATCACAGAATGCGTCCACCGTCTTGATCAGGCCATCCACAAAATCGGTCGGCGTCAGTTCGCTGTGCGTCTCGATGTAGTCATACAGCCGCTCATATTCGAAAAAGTCACCGGCCGGGTTTCGCGCCTCGACAATGCCATCGGTAAAGAGAAGAATCCGGTCACCGGCCTCGATATTTGCGACACGGGTCTCGTAGTTCCCGTCCTCGCTGATTCCGATAAAGAGCCCCGGCGAATCCAGTTTCTCAATGCTCCCGTCACGCTTGCGCCACACCAGGGCCGCGTGGTGGCCGGCATTGGTAAACTGGAAGATCCCGTTTTCGAGGTTGAGGATTCCAAAATATGCCGTGAGATAGTACCCCAGATCCGCAATAATCCGGTGAATGTCGCGGTTGACCTTTGCACAAATCTCGTCGGGCGGGACCCCGAAGAGGGAATGCGTGCTGAACGAGACCTTGGCCATCGTCGTGATCAGAGCGGCCGGAACGCCGTGCCCCGAAACATCCGCAATCAGGAACCCGTAGGAGTTGCGCCCGATCCGCACCACATCATACAGATCACCGCCAACCGAGGCCATCGAGAGATAGCTCGATCCGATCGAAAGTTCGGCACGGCGGGGAAAGGTCTCCGCACTGGGAATAATCCCCTGCTGGACACGTCGTGCCATCTCCAGCTCGGAAAGAAGCTGTTTGTTGACTGCGGTCAGTTCCTTGTTGGCCGAATTGAGTTCGGCCGTGCGCTGTTCGACCATCCCCTCGAGGTTTTGCGAGTATTTCTGGATCTCTTCCTTCTGGGACGCGATTTCCGAAAAACTCTCCTTGAGTTCACGACTCATGCCAGTGATCGAACCGCCAAGAAAACCGATTTCATCACGGGTCTGGATATTGACGACTATGTCGAAATTCCCCTGGGCTATCTGGTCGGCACTGTCTGTCAGGATCTTCAGGGGCTGGACCACCAGTCGCATCAGGAGCCAGGCCACGGCAACACCGATGACAACAATCGTGAGCAGCATGATCAGGATAAAGGCAAGGCGGGCATTGGCAATGGTCCGGAAAACAGATTCGAGGGAAAAGATCATCTCGACCGAACCGACCGTCTTGTTGGCACCACCTCCGTGATACACACAAGGCATGCTCTTCTTCATCCAGTATTTGGCCGGAACATCGATTTTTGCGGGGTCACGGCCATTAAAGTGCAATTTCTTTCCCTGTTTGGTCTTGTCTTCCGGCACATCCCGGACGATGACCGACAGCACATCCGCATCCATCCCCTGCCCGGCCTGAAGCATCTCGGCATTTTCGTGAAGAACAAAATACGAAAAGCGCTCAATATGAAAGGCGCTGATGGTCGCCACAAACTGGATCAGTTTTTCTGCGCTCTTTTCCTTTTCCTTGATCAGGGCGTCTTCCTGGATGCTGGTCAAAACCCAGCCGGTAATGGTCATGGTCAGCACAAGAATCAGGGAAATAACGAAGGAAAACTTGAAAAACAGTCTGAAGCGGATTTCGGGCGCACTTCGTTCATGGTTTTCGCCCGACCCTCCCTCAGCTGCGTTGCGTTCATCATGAAGATCGATGGTACTGGTGTCGGACATGGGTCGAATCAGCCTTTCAGGGTATTGATAACGGTAATCACACCGTCTGCAATCTGTTTTTCAATCTCGTGCAGCTCGCGGATCAGGTCCGAGGGCAGCATCTTTGAAGTATATTCCATTTCGGTCAGGCTGACCCCGCCGTTGCGATAGTCGAAGCGGTGCACTCCCCCCTGCAACTTCCCCTGAATCCGCAATTCGATAAGACGCAAAACGGCAACATCCAGCCTCTTCATCATGCTTGTCAGCACCTGACCGGGCGCCATGTGATCCTGGTTGGAATCGACCCCGATCACATACTTGCCTGTCTCCCGTGCAGCCTGAATCACCCCGTTACCGGTCCCGCCGGCAACCGCATAAATGATATCAACCCCTTCGGAATACAGCCGCCTGGCCATTGCGTAGCCTTTTTTGGGATCGTAAAAGCCCGAGTAATCCGGCAACCTGGAAACATATTCGGTCACAAGCATGCAGGCGGGGTCACCCCGGCTCATCCC
>JAKPMW010000286.1 GCA_029548715.1 Spirochaetota bacterium
TGAAAACATCATGACCGATATGCGGACATTCTTTCGGGCTACAATTCCTGAAAAGGTGGCTCCGTCGGATGTTGACAAGGCCATCGACACGATCTGCCCGGAGCCTTTGATCCAGTTCAAGCCGGGTTATGATGGTGGTGACACGATTGACATGCTTTGCAATGAAAAAATCCTGCATCCCGATCTGGCCGCAATCTTTGCTCCAGACATGAAGCTGCATCGACATCAATCGCAGGCATTGAGACTTGGTGCTTCAGATCGCGGGTTTGTTGTCACATCCGGGACCGGATCGGGAAAGTCGTTGACCTTTCTTGCGACGATCATCAACGATATCCTCAAGCATCCTGAAAAAAGCGGTGTCCGGGCAATCATTGTCTATCCGATGAACGCGCTTGTCAATTCACAGACCAAGGAAATCGAAGAACACAAAAGCAATTGGGAACGGGTCAAGGGGGCCTTTCCGGTCACCTTTGCCCAGTATACCGGTCAGGAACAGGGACAATTGCGCGAAAGTATTCGACGCGAACCGCCGCATATACTCCTGACCAATTACATGATGCTCGAATATATTTTGACACGTGCTTCGGACCAGGACGTCCGGACAGCCATTCTCAAGAATCTCAAGTATCTCGTGTATGATGAACTGCATACCTATCGTGGTCGCCGCGGTTCGGATGTGGCCATGCTCAACCGTCGTATCCGTGCGCTGACGGATACTGAGGTCGTCTGTATCGGTACTTCGGCAACCATGGTCAGCGATGATGGGGGTTCAAAACGGGACGAGATTGTTGCCCGTGTGGCCACAAGATTTTTTGGAACACCTTTTGAACCGGATCAGATTGTATCGGAAACACTGAGTCTTTCATTCGAGAGAGCCATGCCTGATCCCGATCAAACGCATCTGGCGGTCGCGGTACGGACGCCCCTGGCTGCTCAAGTCACTCTCGATGAACTTGAACGCTATCCATTGGCACTCTGGCTTGAACGCTCGATTGCGATAGAGCGCCGGGATGGACACATCCTTGTCAGGCGACCGCCATTGACCCGCTCCGAGATCATTGACGAACTGGCAGTTGCCTCGGAACCTCGCGCGAGGAATCCCGTTTGGCAGTGGATGCCTTGCTTGAGGCAATCAAAAATCTCAATATCTCCATAGCCCGGTACAATCTTGAGCATGCGGATCGACGTCCGTTTGTATTGCCGTACAGGTTGCATCAGTTCATCCAGCTTTCGTGCGATGTCTTCAAAAGCCTGCACACGGACGAAGAGAGACGCCATGTAACTCTTGAGCCTGAACTGACCTGGTTTGATCAGGATGGACGGGAATGTCCACTCTTTCCGGTTGTGTTCAGCCGACTCTCCGGCGAGGAGTTCTTCTGTGTCTTGGTACAGAAGGACCGTCTCGTGCCCCGGGATTTTCGTGAACTCTTTGATGCCGCCGAGTCCAGGGAGGCAGATGATGAAGACGGGACCGATGACCGGCCAAGCCGGTCCCATCGAGGCTATCTCGTCTTCGGCCATGAACCTGGCACAGCAGATGGCTGGACCACTGACTCGTTGCGCGGTGTTTTACCGGAAGAATGCTTTGACAAGAAAAAAAACCTTACGGCCACCTATGCCAATTGTCTTCCGAAACGGATCTTCTTTGACCAGACAGGCCGCTGTTCCTTCGAGCAATCTCCTGCGCTGCCGTATGCAGCCTGGTTCTTGCAAGCGCCTCTCCGGTTCGATCCGACTGCGGAACTCGTCTATGATGGCCGCACCAGCGAAAAAACAAAATTGACCAGCATCGGCAATGATGGCCGAAGTTCGGGTACAACCAACCTGACACTTTCCATGCTTGCGCGCATGCACCAGGCCGGTGTCGAATGGGCAAACAACAAACTTCTCAGTTTTACCGACAACAGGCAGGATGCCGC
>JAKPMW010000306.1 GCA_029548715.1 Spirochaetota bacterium
GGGCCGTCTTGTCCTGTTTGAGATACTCGTCAAGGATGGCATCCGAAATCTGGTCACAGACCTTGTCCGGGTGCCCTTCGGAGACCGACTCCGAGGTAAAGAAAAAGCGTCGTCCTTCAATTCGCATACGTGCATAAAACCTTTCTATAATTCAGCAAGAAGGGATCAGAGGGGCAAAAGCCCCGGATCAGCCAGCATAGCTGGCAAGTGCTTCCTGCTCGCTGTCGTAGATGTCAAAGAAGCTGGTGAGTTTTGTCAGCTCAAAAACCTTGCGTACGGATGCGTACACATTGATGATCTTGAGGCTGCCTCCAGCCTTCTTGAGGTTGGAAAGTGAAGAGATAAGCACTCCGATACCGGAGGAGTCAATATAGCTGACCTTGTCAAGATTGATGATGATGTTGGTCTTGCCACTTTCCATCTGGGCCTTGATCGTCTCCTTGATGTCCGGAGCATTGTACAGATCGATCTCGCCGTTGATGTCCATGATGACCACATCATTGCTTTCACGGATCGTAATATCCATAAGGCAGTCCTCCTTGCAGTCGGTTCGAAACGGCTGTGTTTTATACGACCTTCATCAGAAGGAGTGTCGCATCATCATGCTGCTCGGCTCCACCGACAAAGGAATTCATCGCTTCATATATTTTATCAGTCAGTTCGCGTGCTGACAAGACATTATTTTCACGGATGCACTGCTGGAGCCGCTCCATGCCAAACTGCTCGAGGTCGGCGTTCATTGCCTCAACCACTCCGTCGGTAAACAGGACCGCGATATCCCCTGACTGAAGACCGCTGCTGGCCTGCCCGTACTCGACATCCTCCTCAATCCCGATGGGCATCCCGTCGGTATCCAGGCGGGCAAAACTTCCGTGGTCAGCCCGATACAGCAAGAGGGGGGTATGACCGGCATTGCAGTAGTTGATGGTTCTGAACCGGGTATCAAACTGGTAATAGTAGAGCGAGGCAAAGCGTTCCTCTCCGACTTCCGAAGAAACGGTGTTATTGACAATACTGACGACATCCGAAGCATCGCGACCGGGAATGGCATTTGAACGGATGATCGAGCGGATGATCACCATGACAAGCGAAGCAGCGACTCCCTTGCCCGCAATATCCGCACAGACAAAGCCAAACCGGCCCTCGCCAAAGTCGAGAAGATCGTAGTAATCACCGCCACCCTCCTTTGCAATGCGCGAGAAGGCGGCAATCTGGATTCCATCCTGTTCGGGAAAGCTCTGGGGCATCAGCTTGTGCTGAATATCGAGCGCAATTGAAAACTCGCGCTCGGCCTGCTTCATGGCAAGCACCCGTTGATAGAGGTGCAGCTTGCGCAATACCGGTCCCGCTTCGGAAGCCAGTAATCCCGCGAGACGCTTTTGCCTGAGGCTAAACCCGCCGCGTGACCTGGCATTGATGGCGACCAAAACCCCATATACCTTTTTTTTGGCGCTGAGCGGAAGCGCATAGGCCGAACGGATGGTGCACCACCGGCCTCCCGTCTGGGGAATGGTCTTGCTGGCCAGGTTGTCCCGGACCTCAAGCACCTGCCCAGTTACCGCCGCCTCACCGACCCAGGTCTTGCCCACCCTGAACCGGTTGGCCCTGAAGCGGGAAAGCAGCATCTCCGGAGTGGTGTTTTCTTCAATTTTGATGGGTTCGACAGGCGGGAAAAACCCGGTCAGCGAGCCGACCGAAATCCGTTCGCCCTGTTCGTCAACCAAAAACAGGCCACAGCACTCGGCATCCAGGATCTCCTGCCCGTTGCGGGCCAGCATCTCGATTATGGACTGCATCGAAAGCGTCTCGGCAACGCTGTACCCCATCTCGCGATAGAGTTTCTGCTGCAGGACCCTGCCCTCAGCTTCAAGATCGGCATTGGCCAGACTGTGCCGCTGGTACAGCCATGCTGCCAGAATCCAGAGGAATCCGGCCACATGCCACAGCGCTCCATAGACCGCAAAAGGAAGGTGCTCAAAAAAGCGCATCAAGACCAGAATGGTGGATGCCGTCTGAAAAACAGACAGGACCGCAAGCAGGAGCAGAAAAACACGATAGCGGGCGCAGAAATTCAGGGCAAGACCTTCGCCGTGTTGTGCCCTGACAACCCGCACACCAACAATGACATACTGTATGACCGTCCAGACGGAAGCCCAGAGGTAGTAACTCATCATGTCTGTCAGTTGCTGGTATTCGGTCACCGTGAAAGCAAGCACCCCGAAAATGACAACAATAATGAAATTGCCAAGGAGAACAAGAAGCTGCACTGCCCTGTCTCGGCCCTGGAGTGCAATCGAGCCGATGGCCTGCTGCAGAAAAACGGCCAAAAGCATCTCGGCCCCGGTCAAGACCAGGAAAAAATGATGAAAGACTTCGACAGGCAGGGGGACATTCGTCCCCAGGGGCAGGCCGTATGAAACAAGGTTGTTGAAAAACTCCCCGATCAGGGGCACTCCCACCGCAGGCGGACGCTGAAGGAGGTAGAGCAGCACCGCTTCCTTGAGGAAAAACAAGAGCAGTGCCAGGGCAAACCAGAGGGCACGTCTGTCCCTCCGGCGGGACGCTTCCGAAAACAGGAAGAGGGTCGTCACGGCAATGACCGTCATCTTGACAAACATCATGGTTGATGTGAACATGCTACCTGCCTGTCCTCATTGCTGGAAAAAACGTGACCCGGGATGATCATACCCTCTCAGTATCGGCACGTCAACCAAAATTCCGCCCTCTGGCCTGATAGCGCTGCACAAACGCGGCCCTGAAGCCTTCAAAACGATCTTCCCTGATGGCAATGCGGATGTTTTTCATCAGCCGCCAGAGAAATGCAAGATTGTGCATCGTTCCCAGCATGCTCGCAAGAATTTCACCAGTCCGGTAGAGATGGTGCAGGTATGCCCGGCTGTAGTTGCGGCAGGTCTCGCAGTCACATTCGGGATCAAGGGCCGAATAATCCGTCTTGAAACGGGCATTGCGCAGGGATACCGGCCCGTCCATGGTAAAGAGCGAAGCGTTGCGGGCGTTGCGGGTTGGCAGGACACAGTCAAACATGTCAATCCCTCGGGCCACGCCCTCCACCAGGTCGACAGGCTCGCCAACACCCATCAGGTAGCGGGGCCTGTCTGCCGGAAGAATGTCCGTGCAGACCTCGATGGCCGGATACATGTCTTCCTTGCTCTCTCCGACCGACAATCCTCCGACCGCATAACCCGGAAAATCAAGCGAGGCAATCCGCTCGGCACTCCTCTTCCGCAGGTCGTGATAGATATTGCCCTGAACAATCCCAAAGAGCGACTGGCGTTCGGGGTCACAAATCTCGCCCCAATGCCGCCGCGCCCTTTCGGCCCAGCGAAAGGTGCGCTCTTCGGCAATCACCGCGGCTGCATGCGGCGCACCGCCCGGGGTACACTCATCCAGAGGCATCATGATATCCGAACCAAAGTTCTTCTGGATTTCGACAACACGCTCGGGGGTAAAAAGATGCCTGCTCCCGTCAACATGGGAACGGAATTCAACACCATCCTCCCGGATCTTGCGTAATTCGGACAACGAAAACACCTGAAATCCGCCGCTATCGGTCAGGATGTTTCCCTCCCAATTCATGAAGCGGTGCAACCCGCCGGCATCCCTGATGATTCCGTCGCCCGGACGCAGGTACAGGTGATAGGTGTTTGAAAGCGCCAGCCCGAATCCGAGATCCCTCACATCCTGCATGCGCATGGCCTTGACCGTGGCATTGGTGCCTACTGGCATGAAGACCGGGGTATCAACCGTTCCATGGGGAAGCGAAAGCGTCCCCAGCCTGGCCCTGCTGGACGGGCACTGCCTGAGCAAGGTGTACTTCATGCACGTCTCCATCCGGCCACAGCCTCAATGACACGTTCCCTGTTGCGCTCCTCAAGGTGGGGACAGACAGGAAGTGAAAGGATCGTCCGGGATATTTCCTCGGCGACCGGGCAGTCACCCTCCCTCGCCCCGGACGCCTGAGCCGGCTGCTGAAGATGTGCAGGCACAGGATAATATATGGCATGGGGAACATCCTCCGCCTGGAGATGGGCGATCAGTCCCTCGCGGTCGCTCGTACGCAAGGCATACTGATGGCGGACGTTGACAAATCCGGCCGGGGCCCGTTGCAGCCCAAACCCGATCCGCCCAAAGGCTTCGTCATACGCCAGGGCGTTGGCAGCCCGCCGGGCATTCCAGGCTTCAAGAAACGGCAGCTTGACCCGGAGGACTGCAGCCTGAAGGGCATCCAGCCGGCCAGTGCAGCCAACCGTCTCGTGCCGGTAGGTGACGCGCGACCCGTGATTGCGCAGCACACGCACCCGGTCTGCCAACTCGGGATCGGAAGTGACCACCATCCCCCCGTCTCCCGCTCCGCCCAGGTTTTTTGTCGGGAAAAACGAAAATGCGGCAGCCCGGCCCCAAGACCCCGCCGGCCGTCCATTGATGGAGGCGCCCACGGCCTGGCAGGCATCCTCGATCACGGGAATCGTACCGGCCAGATCAAGAATGCGCGGCATGTCAGCCATCAGCCCAAAAATGTGCACCACCGCAATGGCCCGTGTCCGGGGAGTGATCCTTGTCGCAAGCGAGGCAGGATCAATATTGAGGGTATCGGGATCAATATCCGCAAAAACCGGACGGGCACCTACCTGGAGAATGGACGAGACAGTTGCAAAAAACGTAAACGGCGTGGTAATTACCTCGTCACCAGGACCGATTCCAAGGGCCCGCCAGATCAGTTCCAGGGCCCTGGTCCCCGAATCAACCCCCACAGCCTCCAATGTCCGGGTACAGGCCGCCATCTCGCGTTCGAAGGAGCTTACCTCATCGCCCATGATGAAGCGGCCAGTCTCGAATACCGTGCGTACTTTCGGCTCAAGCCATTCCCTGACCTCCAGGTGCTGGGCTGCCAGGTTGATGAAGGGGAATCCCATGGGTATGATCCTTTGCTATTTCGACTGTGTGTAGGTCCCGTAATAATTTCCGTCCGGATCGGCCGTATACCGGTAGCTGTGACTTGGCATCTTGAGCATCTGCGAACCAAAGCTCGACTTCATGCTGATGGAAAAGTCGAATCGCATATCAAAATAGGTAAACTTCCGCCCAGTATTATTCTGCATCTGGTTGACCGCCGCACCGAAGATCATCTGCCAGTTGTGAAGATCACGAATCAGGTTGAAGGTAACGCTGCGGGCGATAAACTTGGTATCCTTGAGCCGGTCGGTATCCCAGAACATCAGCGAATTCAGCAAATCCGAAACAAAGGAGCGGGACTTTTTTCCATACATGGCGGCATATTCGTCCGAGTAGAGATAGAGATTGTTGTTGTAGGATGAGAGCGCCACGGTAAAGGACCAGAGATCACTGACCTGGACATTCATTCCGATCGAAAGCGTCAGATTGCTGCCCCGGGGATCAGCATAATTGTGTGACCAGTTGGCGTTGAGTGCCAGACCCGAAATCTTTTCGATAAACGGGAGGGTAAACTCCGGGCTGCGGATCGAAAGCGACAGGTTATTGTAGCTTGACTCGTCAGTCTTGATGACCCAGGTGTGGCTTTCGGTGATAGTGAGGAAATCAAAGGGTTGCGACGAAATCGAAATCGAAAGCGGTGAAAAACGCTCCCTGCCCCAGCCCCGTGTATCGTTTTTCATCTCCTCAAGATCATACGATGTCGAGAAGGTTGCTGTCGTCCGGAAAAAGTTCAGGGTCAGTCCATACGTTGTCATGTGGGTATGAAGCGCATTCTCAGTATCGCTGGGATCATTATACGATGAAACACGGTATCCGGCAGAGTGGCTGGCGGTCAGCCTGCCACCGATCTCGGTCAGCGTCCCTTTGTTGAAGATATGCCCCACGCTGAGGGAGAGGCTTTCGTTAATCGAGGTGCGCGAATTTTTTTGGTATGTCAGACGCTGGGCCTCGGTCTTGGCATCTCCCCACTGGTCGGTATCACTGATCCCAAGGGAGAGGCTTGAAGAAAAAATGGTCCCGATGGAAAACGAGAGGGGCAGTGAAAGTGACAGATCCCGCTTCGAATACTGCTCGGTCACATTTTCCTTTTCGTCAAAGGTCTTGAGCAGCTCGTATCCGATGGATGCGGAGTAGGCGATGCTGTAATTGACCGCTGAATCGCCCTCACTGCGGCGTTTTTCGGATTCGTCATCCAGCGCCAGGGGATCGTTGCGGCCCTTGCCCAGATTGGTCGAGGTATTGACAAGATTGGTATTGGCGTAGGGGGAGCTGGCGAGGATGTTCCCGGAAAAGCTGTAATTGATGCGCGGGAACACGATCGATGACTTGCGGTACTCCTTGTAATCATTGGCAAAGGTATTGGCACCCTCGTTGATGCGGGTGGCAAAATTCCAGTTTCCTGTCACCGAAAGCGAAGATCCGCCCCTCTTGTCTGAAATCCCGAGGCTCCACGACCGCCCCTGTTCAGATCCCTGGTTGAAAAAGTTGACCTCTTCCTGGCGCCAGATCTTGACCAGATCGATCCCCTTTTGTCGTGTCTGTTCAAAATCTCCCTTGAAAAAGGGATCACTCATGATCCCGAAATCAAACGAAAAGGTCGTTGCCCCCAGGGCGGGATTGTTTTCGTCATGCAGGAGGGTGATGGATGGCTTGAGCTCGATCTTCCAGCGCATGTCACGCTTCCAGTCACCGTAGGCACCGGTGCTGTCACTCTCACCATTGGCATACCCGTCAACCGAGTTGACCCAGTCCCCGCTGGCGTTTTGCTGCAACGGCTTGTCGTACGCCAGTCCCAGCTTGATGCCAAGTGACCAGTTTTTTCCCTTGATATCATGTCCGCCCAGCATCGCGATGCCCATGCGCTCGTAAAAATCGAAAGAGAACTCGAATGGAAGCCCGAGCATCGAACCGACATTGTCCACCTGCATGAACCAGCCCACCCGCGAATCACGGGCCAGTCCGGTCCAAAACCCGGTCCCCTTCATCGGGTGAAACAAAACCGGCAGCCAGAGCACGGGAAAGCTGGACGCCATATATGAGACATCAAGCCCCACAATCCGGGTATCCTGGTACAACCATGCCTTGCCCACTCCGAAGCCAAAGTGCGGTGGGTCGGCATCGCAGGTCGAAAACCAGCCGTTTTCAAGGATGTAGTTTTTTTCGCCAACCTTTTTGATTTTTTTTCCAAAATAGTAGTATGGCGGCATAAAGGTCTGGGCGTTGTAGATCACCCCGTACTTTGAATCAGAGTTGAAGTAGAACTTGTCACCCACGATCACCCGGTCCTTTTCACGGATGGTCGCATTCCCCTCGCCATAGATTTCGCGACGCTTCATGTCCAGCCGGATCAGCCTGGCTGAAATGGTCTGATCCTTGAATTTGATACGCAGGTTCCCGTTGTCTCCACGCAGGGTGATCAATCCGGCATTGGCATCCTTGGTCGAACGGACATGCACCCCCTCATCCGCCTGGACAACAAAGTTGTTGTTGAGATCCGGGCTGCGAAACACATCCTGGATCATCACCTCGGCCGGCTTGCGCGGATCCTGGATAACCGCCACCAGCCCCAGATATCTGAAGAGCTGCTCGCGCAGCTCGCGCAAGTCCCCGTTTTCAGGCAGTTTGAACATCCGCACCACATCCCGCACCAGCCGATCGTCCGCGTTCTCGACAAAGGCCTTGAGCATGAAGGTGCGCCGCTCTTCCTCGTTTTGCGGATTGTAGACGATATTGGTCTTGCCTGTGGCATTGGTAGCCGCGGTGTTGGTGGCGGTACGACCGGTATTTGTCGCGGCCCCGGGGCCGGCAAAGGAAAACTGGGCAGAAAGCAAACCGCTCCCCAGGAGAAACGCACCCGCAGTGACGAACAGAGCACGGCGCCAGATTGCACGTTGTCCCTGTTCCACCTTGCCTTGCCCTCCGCCCTGCAGATGGACTGGTATCCGCAACGCCCGATCACAGTCCGTATCCGTATGTATACAAAATATCGCCAGAATCAGTTTCTGCCGTCCACATTCTCGCACAAGCCCAAAACGGGGTACATCCCAGGTCAGTTTTTTTTGCGGGTCCTGCGCTGCGGACCGGACAGGAGCGGAGCCAGATAGCGCCCGGTATGCGACCCGGGGCAGGCGGCCACGTCCTCGGGTGTTCCCGAAACAACAACCGTCCCCCCGCGCCGGCCGCCCTCCGGCCCCATGTCGATGATCCAGTCGGCACGCTTGATCACGTCAAGATTGTGCTCAATCACGATCACCGAATCCCCGGCATCCGCAAAGCGCTCGAGCACGCCCAAGAGGCGGCGGACATCATCAAAATGCAGCCCGGTCGTCGGCTCGTCCAGGACATAGAGGGTCTTCCCGGTCGAACGTTTCGAAAGCCAGGTCGCCAGCTTGACACGCTGGGCCTCACCCCCCGAGAGGGTCGTGGCCGGCTGGCCAAGCCTGACGTATCCAAGGCCGACATCAACAAGGGTCTGCAGCTTGGCGTTCATCGCGGGGAAGGCGGTAAAAAATTCGAGCGCCTCCTCGATGGTCATGTCAAGCACCTCATGGATGTTCTTTCCCTTGTAGCGTACCTCAAGAGTCTCGCTGTTGTAGCGCCGGCCCTGGCAGACATCGCAGGTCACATACACATCCGGGAGAAAATGCATCTCGATCTTCAGCACACCCGCGCCCTCGCAGGTCTCGCAGCGCCCACCCTTGACGTTGAACGAAAAGCGTCCCGGTGCAAAGCCGCGCGCCTTTGCCTCGGGCAGGCTGGCAAAGAGATCGCGGATGGGGGTAAAGAGCCCGGTGTAGGTGGCCGGATTGGAGCGCGGTGTCCGCCCGATGGGGGACTGGTCGATATTGATCAGCTTGTCGATCTGCTCAAGGCCCTCGATCCGGTCATGCTTCCCGGGGAGTTCACGCTCCAGCCCAAGGGCATGCGCGACCCCTTTTGAAAGCACCTCACTGACAAGACTCGACTTGCCCGATCCGGAGACCCCGGTCACGGCAACCAGTTTTCCAAGGGGAAACGCGACCGTGACGGATTTGAGGTTGTTCTCCCGTGCCCCATGGACAGTCAATGCCAGTCCATTGCCCGCACGGCGCGCCTCGGGGACGGGAATCGAGAGCCGGCCCGAGAGATACTGTCCGGTCAGCGAAGCAGGATTATCGAGGATCGCATCCGGCCGGCCCGAAAAGATCACGTTCCCGCCGTGTTCGCCGGCCCCCGGTCCGAGATCGACAAGCCAGTCCGCCTGACGGATCGTCTGCTCGTCGTGTTCGACCACCACAAGGGTATTCCCCAATGTCTGCAGCCGGCGCAGGGTGGCCAGCAGGCGGTCATTGTCACGCTGGTGCAATCCGATGGTCGGCTCGTCAAGGACATAGAGCACCCCCATCAGGCTCGAACCGATCTGGGTGGCCAGCCTGATCCGCTGCGCCTCGCCTCCCGAAAGTGTACCCGCCATCCGGTCAAGGGAGAGATAGTCCAGGCCCACATCCAGCATGAAGCCGAGCCGCTCGCGGATTTCCTTGACGATCTGCTTCGCGATCGCCGCCCGCCGCTGGTCAAGCTCAAGTCCGTCAAAAAAGGCCAGTGTGGCTCCCACATCAAGCGATGTCAGTTCGATAATATTTTTGTTACCGACCCTGACAGCAAGGGCGGCCGGCTTGAGTCGCTGGCCGTGGCAGGTATTGCAGGGCTGCTGGCGCATGAATTTTTCCATCCATTCACGCATCCCCTCGGACTTGGTCTCGCGATAGCGGCGCTCGAGATTGGGGATCAGGCCCTCAAAACGTCCGGTAAACTCGTAGCGCGACTTGCCCTGCTTCCCGCTGTAGACGTAGTGGAACTCGCGCCCCTTCGACCCGTAGAGGAGGACATCCAGGGCCTCCTTCGACATCTTCGAGACAGGCTGGTCCAGCGAAAAGCCGAAGGCCTCGGAGAGGGCGCGCAACTGGGTCGTGATCCACGAGCCCTGCATCGAGCCGATGGTGCGGATAGCATCCTGGTTGAGGCTGAGACTCTTGTCGGGGATGACCAGTTCGGGATCAAACTCCATCCGGCTGCCCAGGCCGGTGCATTCGGGACAGGCCCCAAATGGATTGTTAAAGGAAAAGAGACGCGGTTCGATCTCGTCAATGGTAAACCCGCAGTCCGGACAGGCGTGTTTTTCGGAG
The DNA here is from genome assembly GCA_029548715.1 of Spirochaetota bacterium. Classification (GTDB taxonomy): domain Bacteria; phylum Spirochaetota; class JAGLSM01; order JAGLSM01; family JAKPMW01; genus JAKPMW01. The sequence continues at coordinate 10,140 of JAKPMW010000306.1, forward strand.
TATGTTGTGTCCTCGCCCTTGTCGACGTCGTGGATGACCACAAGTCCGTCCCCGTACTTGAGGGCTGTCTCGACCGATTCGGAAAGCCGGCTCTTGACGGTATCACGCAGCACAAGACGGTCGACAACGATCTCGATGGTGTGTTTGAAGGTTTTTTTGAGGGACATCCCCTCGCTGATCTCGACCACCTCGCCGTCCACCCGGGCCCGGACAAAGCCTTCCTGCAGCATCTTGGCAAATTCTTTTTTGTACTCACCCTTGGCACCGCGTGCGATGGGCGCCAGGACCATGATCTTCCCGTTTTCGCGCAGGAGGATCTCGCTCACAATCTGGTCGATCGACTGGCTGGTGATCTCCTTCCCGCAGGAGGGACAATAGGGAACCCCGATCCGTGCATAGAGGAGACGGAGGTAGTCGTAGATTTCGGTCACCGTCCCCACAGTCGAGCGAGGGTTGGAATGCGTCGTCTTTTGCTCGATGGAGATCGCGGGGGAAAGCCCCTCGATCGAGTCAACATCAGGCTTGTCCATCCGCCCGAGGAACATGCGCGCATAACTTGAGAGCGATTCGACATACCGTCGCTGTCCTTCGGCGTAAATCGTGTCAAAGGCCAGGCTGGACTTGCCCGAGCCCGAGAGACCGGTGATCACGACAAAGGCATCCCGCGGCATCTCGACCGAAATATTGTGCAGGTTGTGTTCCCGTGCGCCCTTGACCACAATCTTGTCCGACATACCACCCTCCAGATGCACAAACCGTGCGGGGAACATCCTCTCATCCGGGGACCTCAGGACTGTTCCCCGTGCAATACCGGATGAGGCAGAAATACCTGACATCGAAGATAGCCATTCCCGGCCGGAATGTGCCAGACCGCCGTTTTCAGGCGACGAGACATCCGGATTATGATAGTATTCAGGGAGATGAAACGCCGACGGACGGTACTTTGCTGTCCTCGCGTTATGCGCCAAGGAGATGACATGCGCTTCACAATCCTGTTTGTCTCGTGCCTGCTGGGGATGGCCAGTGTGCTCCCTGCAGCCGACCCGATACCCGCCGGCATCCCCGTCCTCCCCGCCCTGGAAGTCAAAAAAGGCATGAAGGGCTACGGGCTGACGGTTTTTGAAGGTACAAAAATCGAGCGCTTTGAGGCCGAAATCATCGGCGTGCTCTACAACACGGGCGCCAGATCCGACCTGATCCTGGCCCGCCTCTCGGGTGGCCCCCTGGCCGAAACCGGGGTCATCGCCGGGATGAGCGGCAGCCCGGTCTATATTGACGGCAAGCTGATCGGTGCCGTGGCCTACGCCTGGGGCTTTTCGAAATCCACAATCGCCGGGATCACCCCGATCAGCGAGATGCTGGATGTCTTTTCGTACGACGGGCGCGGAAAAACGCCCCCCTTCAGGATCGAACCCTCAACCAACACGACCCTCCACGGACAAAACGTGGCCTCGGCAGCGGACTCAGCCTCGCTCCGCCGGGTGGTGACCCCCCTGGTTGTCTCCGGGGTCCGCTCGGATCTCTTCCCCCGCCTCTCCAAATCCCTCGAAAAGCACGGCTTTTTGCCCGTCCTGGGCGGTTCGGCCGGGACAGGGATCGAATCGGTCAGCAGCAATCTGGCCCTCGAGCCTGGCTCGGCCATCGGGGTCCAGCTTGTCTCGGGCGACATCAGCATGACCGGGATCGGGACCGTCACCTGGGTCGGCAAGGACGGGGCGGCAGTGCTCGCCTTCGGCCATCCGATGATGCTGCGCGGGGATGCCTCCTTCCCGATGACAACAGCCTGGATCCACACCGTCATGCCCAGCATGAGTGTCTCCTTCAAGCTCGGCTCGGCCTTGCGCACCGTGGGCAGCATCCACCAGGACCGGGCCCCGGCCATCGGGGGAAAAAACGGCATCATGGCCGATACCGTACCGGTCAAGCTCGCCTTTACCATGGGTGAACGCAAGCGTGACTACAATTTTTCAATCATCCGCGACCAGTTGCTCTTCCCCGAACTCTTTGCTTCAACCGTGCAAAGCGTCCTGCTGGACAACAGCGCCAAGGACGGCATGGTCACCTACGGACTGGACTACGATTTTACCATCCGTGATGCCAAAAGCGGCCGGCGCGAGACCATCCGCCTCAAGGACGCCTACGCCAGCTTCCAGAATGCTGACGCCTGGTACAACAGTCTCTATACCATGGTCGTCCCCGTCATCAGGGCGCTCTTTTCGCACTATTCCGAAGTCGTCCTCGAGTCCATCACGATCGGGATGCAGGCCACCCCCGGAATAGCGGCCGTCGAAATCAGCGGACTCTCGGTGGATCGCAAGAAGGTCCGCCCCGGGGATACCGTCACCCTGACGGTCGAGCTGACCC
>JAKPMW010000308.1 GCA_029548715.1 Spirochaetota bacterium
CCATCCAGTCCAAACAACGGCGACGCGTCAATCTCGATCCAGACATACTCACGCCGCTGGCTGTGATGCACACCCATGATCACCCCGCGCATCGGCTGCCGGGTGGTCAGCACCACCATCCCGGGATGGGTCTCGCCGGGATAGTCCGATCCGTCTTCATGGATGCAGCGCCAGAGCGGATCCCTTGATGTCCGGCCCTGCATCTGGCCCAGACTGACTCCGAGAATGGCCTCGGCTGCCTGATTCGCCATCAGGATGGTACCTGAGAGATCATACACGACAACACCACACGGAAGCGTCGAGAGAATCGGGCAGCGGGGCAGAGCCTTTACCGAAAATTCGCGCACAGCACAGGTCTCGGCTGTTGTATCTGGCTCGTATTCCATGACAAACCTCATCGGGTATACTCAGACAGAAGCCATTGTACCATGGAATGAGCCAGGCATGGTCTTTTTTCCCGCGCAGGCAGTTGCCAGCCACAGTGTGAAAACAGTGTCAATCCGGCTGCAGGCCGGATATACTGCCGGTGTTGATCGGAAAACCTGCCTGCTGCACGGTCTGTCTCTGCGATCTGAATGCAGGCTTGATTCTGCGGAGGATGCGATGGCCTGGTATCAGGAACTTTTTGAAAACTACGCGAAGCAGTACGATACTGAAGACTTTGTGCAAAATACCGAATCCGAAGTCGATTTTATCGAGACCGTCCTCGCACACGACCGAAGCCGGCGCATCCTCGATATCGGCTGCGGAACTGGGCGGCACTCGATCGAACTTGCATCCCGGGGATATCTGGTCACCGGCGTGGACCTCTCCCGTGGCCAGCTCAGGCGGGCGCGGGAAAAAGCGGCCCAGCGGAATGTCCGTCTGACCTTCGAGGAGGGTGACGCCCGCCACCTGCCCTTTTCGGGAGTCTTCGACTGTGCACTCTCGCTCTGTGAAGGCGGGTTCCCCCTGATGGAAACGGACGAAGAGAATTTCGAGATCCTGCAGAGCGCAGCCCGGGCACTCGTCCCCGGCGGAGTCCTGATCCTGACAACCCTCAACGGGCTCTTCCCCCTGACCCACTCGATCAAGGGTCTGATCAACGACACCTCAACAACGAGCCTGCGCGTCGAGGAAAGCACGTTTGATCTGGTCACCTTTCGCGAGGCGGAGACCTTCAGCGTGACAGACGATTCGGGCCGGGCCATGACAATCACCAGCAGCGAGCGGTTTTATGTCCCTCCCGAACTGACCTGGCTCCTCAAGTCCGCCGGTTTTGAAGCCGTCGAACTCTACGGCTGCATGCCCGGGCAGTACAACAGGGAGCGGCGCCCAAATCCGGATGACTTCGAGATGATGGCCATCGCCCGCAAGGCCCCGGTCTGAATTGCGTCACCGGGACGGCAGTGGCGTATGACCAATCCGCCATGCCTGTCCCGGTGACGCCTGACTGCAGAAGATTTACCTGTCTGCATCCTCAAGCGGAACCTGAACCTCGGTCAGCCACTCATCCTCGCTCTCCCTGTTCCAGATCCCGTCGATGTACGACTCCCGCGGGAGACCGGCCGGCCGGTACCCGTTGTCCTCGATCCACTTGAAGACAGAGGCATAGGCCTGCCCCAGGGTCGAGTACGGCCCCTTGTGCAGGACGCAGGCCGCGCGCGGATACCCTTCGATGGTCTTGTAGCGCACCATGTCTGAATCAGGGCAGGCCTGCGTGACCGCCTCGCAGATTTCGACATCGATATCGTGTTCGCGGTATTCGCCGTCGTGATAGATCGTAAAGCAATAGGCCGGCTCGCGACAGACGGCCCCCTGCCGGCGCATCTCGTCACCCATTTTGGGCACAATCTCGAAGTACGTATCGTATCCGGGAACAGTGGTGCGCATCGAGGCCGCAATCACCTCCGGAAGTTCCTTGACGACAACTGAATAGTCCATCTTCTGTTCCTCCTCAATAAGACCCAGCAGGCTGGCGATCTCCTGCAGCCTGCGCTGGTTTGTCTGTATCTCCGCTTCGAGCTCACGCCGCTTCATCTGCAAAAAGAGTGTCATCCTGCCGGGATCATCCAGCACCCCGGCAATCTCTTCCAGCGTCAGGCCAAGCTGCTTGTAGGCCATGATCCGGTGCAGCCTGAAAAGCTGGTCACTCGTGTAATAACGGTAGCCTGTTTCCTGGTCCACAAACCCCGGCTTGAGCAGCCCGATCTCGTCGTAGTGCCGCAGCGTCTTGGTGGTAATCCGGTTGATTTTTGAAAACATCCCGATCAGGTACATGTGCTCATCCTCGTGTGCTGCGTGGTCTCGTCGCTCTCCCCGGTCCGGCAGTCCGCGGAGGAGCCCGCGCTGCCCGCCCGAAGACAGGAACACCCCGAATATACCGCGTCCTCTTTGTGAACACGAGTCCTTCCCCCTGTCGCATGTGATACAGGGAGTCTACAGGCTTCCCGCAGGGGCAAGGTCAAGCGCTTTGGATACTTTTTTTTGTTTTTTTGGGAACAGGGTCCGGCCACGGCGATGCGTGTTTGACGTGATGGGCAGGCAGGCACGTGCAAGCAAATCCTCGCCCCTCTGTCTGCCTCAAGCAATACATGCCCGCAGATCATGGATATTGACGGGACGCAGGGACGCCAGATGGCCGACGTGGCAAATGGTCTGTATACCCAAAGGCCTTCTGGCCAGATCCTGAAAATCCCGCCTCAGACAGTGGTCAATCCGGCAATGTCAATTTTTTTCATCCGCAGCAGCTTTTCCCAGGCACCGGGACTGAGCATCAGCTCCTCGATGTTTTCAGGATTGACCTGCCATGAGAGACCGTATCTGTCCTTGCACCAGCCACAGACACTCTCCTCGCCTCCATCGGCTGTGAGCCGTTCCCAGTAGTAATCGATCTCTGCCTGGTCCCTGCAGGAGATGTTGAAGGAGACGGATTCGTTAAAGCTGAACTCGTTGCCGGCATTGATGGCAGTGAATCGCTGCCCAAGCAACTCGAAATAGATTGCGAGCACCTTGCCGGCAAAGGGCTCCTGAAAGTCGAGGAGACCCTCCGTCGGATAGTATGAAGTGGCGATAACCCTCCCGTCGGGAAAGATGGACAGATAGTAGTTGACCGCCTCCGCGGCATTGCCCTGAAACCACAGATTGGGGGTTATTGTGCTCATGCTACGGCCTCCTTGCAGGATCACTGAGTATCCAGATAATACAATGGATGTGCTGGCCGGAGCCTCAAAAAACCGGTTTTCAGAAAACCCGGCCCTCAGCGGTAAACAGGTTTTCTGCCCAGATGCGTTCGATGTGGATCAACGCACACTGTCTCGGACAAAAGAGATAATGCTGCAGCACAGAAATCGGGAGCAAGGCTTCGTCGTCAAACATGGTCAGCAAACGGGTTGCGGATGATCATCCGATCCTGTACTACAAGACCATGCTGCATATCCTCGCTCCAGAGCGTTGCGCATCCCGCTTCAAGGGCAGCGGCGACGATCAGTGCATCCCACCAGGAGAGCTTGACGCTGGCCATGAGTTCAAGGGCGTAGAGCGAGGTTGTCAGGGAAACGTCCGCCAGTTCGCAGTATTCCCCGAGTCTCCGAACGATCCGCGCCACCTGGTCCGGCAGCAAGCCGCGTTTGCGCAGAAAAACGGAACAGGTTTCTTGTACGACCTGAGGGCTGATAACCCCGCCTGCCGAAACGAGTTGCAAGGCGCGGTCCTGCCGCCCGGGATCGGTGTCGAAGCAATAAATGCAGATATTCGAATCGAAGAAAGCCCTACCGTTGATGCAGCTCGTCCCGGTTGATGGCCGACGCCCGCACGTCGAACCGGAATTCGTCGCAGAAGCGCTTCAACTCGTCAAAGCCGCGGGCCCCGCTTCCAGCCGACTGCGCCTCCTCGATGGAAACCCTCAGGTCCTTACCCACCAGGTCCCGGGGAATCTCGATCACGAGGTGCGTGTCCTTGGGATGCAGGGTCCTTGTGATCATGGCTGTCTCCTTCGGACATGGATACGGAGGCACGAGACCTCCGTATCCAGTATAAACCCGACCAGGCAACTACGCCACCGGGATTTTCATGATGATTTCCTTGAGGGGTTTGCCGTCGAGTAGCACCTCGTAGTCGCTGAATTCGCGCGCCGGGCCCTCGGTCGTACGCCGGCAGGCAACGCGCTCGAAGAGCTCGTGGGCGGGTTTGTTGCCGAGGGCTAAGCCGTGCTCGAAGATCAGGAGCCGGCGCGTGCACATCAGACCGCGGGCCGCCGAGTGGTCGTGCTCGAACATTTCCTGCAGGGCCTTCCAGAACAGCTCAAGGTCGTCGGGAGAAAAGCCGGTCTACGCGGCAAGGTGCTTCAATGGAGCCGCAGCTTTTCAGCGGCGGAAATATCCCGCACCTCGTTGACCTGCGCCATTTTTCGTTGCTTCAATGGAGCCGCAGCTTTTCAGCCGCGGAAATCCGATACGCAGGAATATTAGGAGCCCATTGCAAATTGCTTCAATGGAGCCGCAGCTTTTCAGCCGCGGAAATCCTTGACTTCCGCGGCCATGTTTGCCGCCGGCGTTATGCTTCAATGGAGCCGCAGCTTTTCAGCCGCGGAAATGGACCACGCCCCGACCGGGCTTGTGTTCGTCGTTACGCTTCAATGGAGCCGCAGCTTTTCAGCCGCGGAAATATCTGTG
>JAKPMW010000333.1 GCA_029548715.1 Spirochaetota bacterium
CAGGTGCCGATGCTTGAGGCCCAATGGCAGCCTGTCCCAGGCCGCACGGTCACCCGAGCACGCCAGACGGATGGTGTCGCTCACCTGTCCGGTCTGACTGCGTTGACATGTCTCCTCAAGCCAGGCCGTCAGTCCTGTTTTCCAGCGCGCGTCATCAATGCTCTCACGAATGGATTGGTATCCCTGCATCATCATCTCCCGAAGACGGCCATTGTAGCATGCCAAAACGGGGCCATGCAATTGTCTCATGGGGCAACCAAACGGAAACACATTGACCGGATGGGAAAAATCCGTTGTCATTATGGTATTGACAGATTTCTGATTTCATGTAAAATTTGATGAGCAAAAGCAGGAGACAAACCATGCCGAATGACATCACTTCTTTGATTTCGACCGTAGGAATATCACTCAAAACCGGTCTCTTGCGTCTGCAAAACGAAGCCAGTGAGGCCTATAAAAACGGAGATGTCGTCAAGACCATGCAGTACCTCAAGACTCTGGATCCCGACGCCAGCGATCTGGGTGCCGAAATCACCTCGATACAGAGCATGATGCACAACGGGATCATCCATGAAAAGCCCGCTGAACTCGTCTTTCTTGTCTCGGACACGGACGACGGGATCCTCACGGGGAGCATCCTCGTCTCATATTATAAAAGCCGGTACGGGATCGACAAAGTCACGTACCAGATCTGCACAGGATTGCGTGACGACGATGTAGTGCGCTTCAGGGGCGAGGGCCTGCGCAATCTGGTACGCAATCTCGCGCAACACGTCCGCAAAAACCCCCAGGGGACGACCGCCATCAACGCCACCGGCGGATACAAGGCCCAGATCCTCTTTGCCGGTGTGGCCGGACAGGTGATGAAGGTTCCGGTGTATTACAAACACGAATCATTCGGCGAGATCATCGCCCTCCCTCCATTACCGGTCTCCTTTGACATGGAACTCTGGCTGGAAAACATCGAAGACTTCATGCACCTTGCCATGCATGACATGGTCCCGGTAACCGAGGTCGAACAACTCGTCGCACGCGAAGAATCTGCGTCGCTGATCGACGTACAGGAAATCGACGGCCGGGAGGTGGCCGCACTGACACCGGCCGGACAGATCTTCCACGAGGGCTTTGTCCAGCGCTTCCATCTTTCGAGAAACAGCCTGCTCCCCCCGGCATCCGCCCTGACACCCGACAAAAAACAGTTTCGGGAGGAACCCGGTGCGCCGACGGACAGGCCTCCGGGCATCCAGCTTGCCGTTGACCGCTTTTTGAGCCATCCCTGCGTGACCGGGGCCCATTCGTGGTATTACAATCCCGACCTGCCCTTACGCAACCGGCTGATGCCCGACACACGATCCGTACCAGACGGGATCACCCTGGTCTATTCGGACGGAAAGGCCACGTCCAAGGTCTGCCTGACGACGACAGCCGTCACTCCCGAGCAACGCTCGGCCCTGATTGTCGAGCTCGCGGCGCTCCTGCCCTGACTCAAGATTGATGAGCGCAGACACGTGCAGCAATCGCTGGAAACACGGTTTCAAATTGCGCATGGATGCTCTGTGCCTGTTCGGTGATTTTCTCGGGCATCGATGTACTGGTCCAGGCATGGTCAAAGCCGTTGCGGATCTTTGCAAGCTCCCGGTAGAGCGAAGACAGACTTGTCCACTCGGATTCATTTTCCTCTTTTAAGGAAAGTAAATTCTGTTTTACTTTGATCTCGTCACCCTCAAATTCCCAAGATTCTTGGTCATAACCTAACATTCGGCAAAGAGTGTTTGCATACAGGCGCTTGGCTCGATCCTTTCCACAATACTTGCCTCCTCGCCATGTCATCCCTAAGGAGCCGATGCATTCGCGCATGACGGTAAAGGCCTGCATGTAATAGCCGTATTGCACCAAAAGCTTGATGATGGATCGTTGCAATTCGTAGTAGGTGGCATCGTAGCAGCGCTCGCCCCGCTTGTCTCCGAGTTCACCGAAGGCCTTGATGACGCTTTCGAGCAAAAGTCGCTCGGCCTGCGTGGCGTCTTCCATCTTATGTTTGACGACCGCCAGCGCATCGTCGGCAAATGTGGCTACCTCGTTGACGTTGATGTTCGTCAGGCACAGACCGAGCTTTTTGAGCGCCTCGACAAGGGGTTCGTCAGCCAGATGGCCGAACTGGTGCTCGGGGGCCTCGCTGACCATGGCGGCCAGCTTGCGCGTATCGGCCATATCGACAAGCCGGCCGATGGCATCCGCCCAGTCGTTAATGGCGTAAAAATCGACGAGATTGACGATAGCTGTCGGGCTTCTGTCTTTTTCGTACATGCCATAATACACAGCAGATACACTGACTTTACGGACACGACGAACAAAATTGATCCCTGCAGAAAAGACAAGAGACTGCATCCGCCAGCCATGGGTCAAATCGAAAAAAAGTTCATCCCCATCCGTGATGCACCCGAGGATGTCATACAGCCACTGCCAGATATCTCCGGATTCACTGTTGTCCGAGATGGTGATTTTTTCGGGGACCGGCCCACCATGCTGCACAATCTCCCGGGCTACCGCCTC
>JAKPMW010000334.1 GCA_029548715.1 Spirochaetota bacterium
TTCCCTGAACCGCCCTGACGTGGCGAGACCAGTCAATGAGGGGATACGGGACTGGATTCCGGAATGTTGGCACCACACACCGGCATCATTCCTGATCAGGCATCACAGACCACAACGGTGACATCATCGTTTGGCAGGCTCTTTCCACGATGATCAAGAAGCCTGGCGCGGATGGCATCCACCGCCTCCTGCGCCTCGCTGCAGGCTGTATCCGCACACACATCGAGGACACGCTGTTCACCAAACTCCACCCCGACTGGATCTGTCTCCTCAATCAGTCCGTCACTGAACAAGATCACCCGACAGCGGCTGGCAAACCCGCAGCGTCCCTCGACAAAATGCGCATCCGGAAAGGGGAGCCCGATCGGTCGGCCATGTCCCACAAGGCTGACCAGCGCCCCGTCGCAAACGGCAGCCTGCGGAGGATGGCCGGCTGTAGCCCAAACCAGCCCGTCCCGGGAGATATCAACGGCGACACAGGTAAAAAACAGATTGAGATGTCCCCAGGCCTGGCTGAAACGGGCATGCAGTGCTTCGAGGATGGCACCCGGTCCCTCTGCCTCCCGCTTGCAACCCTCGTAGACCGCCTTGACCAGCATCGTTACCAGGGCAGCCGGCACGCCATGGCCGGTGGCGTCAGCAAGGAAGAGCCGCTTGCGCCCGTCCGCCAAAAGCGAGACATCACAAAAATCCCCTCCCACCTCGTGAGCCGGCAGGAAGAGCAGGGCCAGGCCTGGCTGCGGTGGCGGCAGAAGACTCTGCTGGACCGAGCGGGCCAGATCCAGCTCAAGCCGCAGCATGGCCAGGGCCCGCTCGGACCGCTCACGCTGGCGCTCAGCCGTATGCCGTGCGTGGAACTGGCGCAGTTGCCCCGAATACAGGGTCGCCGACAGGACAAAGGCCATCAGGGCGAAGGCCGATCCATTGATGAGGTGCGAACTCAGAATTTCGGGATCCTCCTGCACGTGTACCATCCCGACGACAAACACGGCATGCAGAATGAAAAAGAGGAGGAAGGCCCGAGGAAGGCGAAAGAGGCATCCGACAGCGATCACGATAATGCTGGCGACATAGACGGTAATCTGGCCGTGGAGACCCTGCCCGATCAGGGCGATGACCGTCCCCACCAGCCCGCAAAAGAGGGCCGCCAGCCAGGGCAAGATATGCCGCAGTACGCTGGAGCGGACAAACCGGACAGCAACCAGGATGGCAAGCACACCGGCCAGACCAGTCAGGTGGGTCACCGTCATGAGAAGATTGGATTGATAGCTGGGATCAGTGAGCGACAAGCCGGGAAGATCGACCGCCAGTACCAGAAGGGTCCAGACAATCGCCAGGGCCGCGGAAAGCATGCGGACACGAACAAGATTGATGCTGTCAACCGCAGCCGCTGCAGATGCACTGGTTCCGTTGCGCCAGACAACCCGCCTGCGATGGAAGGCCTGCCGCAACCGGTGCCGTAATCGGGCACGGAATCCCTTCATGGTGCGCTCCTGTTTCTGTGTCAAGCGGGGAACTTGCGCACAGGTCTTCAATACCACGAATCCATCCATCTGTCAATCGCCCGGCAAACGTCCGCGTTCGCGCGAAAACCCTTGCAGAATGGCGACCCTTCCGCCATACTCTTGGCAACACACGCGCCGGGCGTTCCTTTCTCTCGGGACTGGACGCACAAGAGAGGCGCGTATTTTTATGCCCGGAGTATCCGCATGACAGTCCCCTACGGCAAAGGCTGGCTCTCAGTCGATGATCAGATCGAACTCCTCGCCCTGCGGGGGCTCCTGATTGATGACGAGGCCGGAGCCAGGGAATTTTTCAGCCACGTCAACTACCACCGCTTTGACAATTACTGCCGGGCGTTCGAATCCTCACGGCACGTCTTTTTTCCGGGAACAAGTTTTACCGAAGTGGTCGCGCTCTACGACTTTGACGGCTCCCTGCGCGAGCTCCTCTCCCGGGCAATCCGGGTCTTCGAAATCGACCTGCGCACAATCCTCGCCTCGGCCTGGGGTGAGCACCATGGTGCCTTCGGTCACCGTATCGGGGCCAATTTTTTCAGGACGTTTGCCCATGCCGACTGGCTGGCCGAGCTCCAGGGCGAGACCATCCGTTCGCGCGAGTTTTTTATCAAGCACTACCGCGAAACCTATGACGAGTTTCCGGATCTCCCTATCTGGATGGCCGTCGAGATCATGCCCATGCGCTGGCTCTCGGCCATGTTTGCAGGGATGAAGGCAAAAGACCAGAAGCCGCTGATCGAGCGCTACGAGGTATCACCCGTCCTCTTCGCAAGCTGGCTGCATCACCTGACCTACGTCTACAACCTGACAACGCACCATGCCCGGATCTGGGACCGGCTCTGGTCGGTCAGCCCCAAACTCCCCCGCTCCTTTGACTGGATGCCGCCCTCACTCCCGGCTCAAAACCGGCTCTTTGCGACCCTGCTCATCCTTTCCCATCTCCTCGCGCACTGCCCCCGCCAGCGGGCTTTCACCTCGCTCTGGCGGGCATCCATCGAATCACACATCGACACCATGCCCCCGATTACCGATGGCCCCGCCCGGATGGGCCTGCCAGGCGACTGGAAAAACCACCCCGACTGGATTGCGCCATGAGGCTCCACGCGTACATCCCCATCTGGTGTACCATGCTCCTCTCCTGCGTGGCAACACCCCCGACCGTACGTACGGCCCCGCTTGCCCTTCCCGGCCTGCCACTCCCCTCACGCGGGCTTCCCGCTGCCAGGCTGATCAGATCCGACATCCCGGCACGCGTGATTGACCTTGCAATGACCGCCCGCTACACCCCGGGTTCCACCAGAGTCTCGGCCGTGCACCATGTCACGCTCCCGGTTTTGGAAAGACCGACAACACGATCATCCGGCTCAAGCGCGAGGGCGCCTGGACCTGGGGGAACTCCATCCCGAAAGCGACACGCGACCAACCCGGTTTTGCCGTTTCGGTCAGATGGCAAGCCAGAGTCATCGACGAAGGTCCGGCAGCAGATCTCTTTGTCCGCCATCAACGCTGAGCAGGAACGCCCCTGCGGTCACGGTCTCACCAGCATGCGTTTACCATTTCGTGACAAACCGGATACACCGGCTCACTCATAGCACACAAAAAAAAGGCCGTGGATGAATTCCCATCTGCGGCCTTCTGTATCCTGCGGACAACAGTCCATGCGGGTTGATTACTGGCGAAGTCACCTTCTGTACCTGTCTGCCCCGGTAGCCGCCACGTCACCGACTGATCACAGGCCCTCAATCAGCTTCCTTCCGTTAACGTAGATGTCCTCAGGCTTGCCGTCAAAGAGCGCACGTTCGACAACAACAGGCAGTTCAGAAAAATCCGTCCGGTTTCCGCTGTGTGCATTTTCAGGATAGCCCACCACCAGATCAAGTCGCTCTGGACGGGCCGGCTTCAGTTCAAGATCTATCATCACATTGAAAAAGACAACGATTCGGCCGAGGACAGTGACGCCTGGGTGATGGGGGATGCCGTCACCAACAGGCCATGTCTGGTTGTCACCTATACACGACCCTGACGAATTTCGTGCAATCCCGGTTTTTCCGTTTTTCGTTGACAGCTACCCCCTTTTGGAAGAGTGTGTCCAGAAGGGGTGTTTTTCAGCACAAAACTTCCTGTGACACACATGCCCCATGTAAACGAAAGGAATTGACAATGAAAGCTCCGTGGATTATCAGTCTTGTTGCACTTGTTTCCCTTCTGTCCCTGCAGGCCTGCAGCGTTGCCCCCGAAATAACCGGGACTGCAGACGATGAATTCTTGCCCGCACGGGCTGCCGTTTTCACCGAAAATTTCTCCCTCCCCCAGTCCGTCCGGGACTATTACCGGAGTGCATACGGGAAGTCAGGCAGTGCACTCAAGACCGCCCTGCGAAGCATCATCTCCGCCGGATACGTCGACAAGGGCTACAGCGGCCTCTGGACAACGTACAAGACATCCGATGTTACCCCTGCCGGAAAAATCTGGGACCTGTACTCAAGTACATCCCTCAACGGAACAGGCACCACAGCCTCCTACTGGTATACCCCGGTTACCTCGCAGTGCGGGACATATTCGGCCGAGGGTAGCTGCTATAACCGCGAACACATGATTCCTCAAAGCACCTTCGGCGAAAAAGCCCCCATGGTCAGCGATGCCCATCATGTCACGGCAACCGACGGCAAGGTCAACGGCATGCGCTCCAACTACCCGCACGGGAACGTGGCCACGGCAAGCTGGACCTCGAAAAATGGAGGGAAACTCGGCAGCGGAACATCCGCCCAGGGATATACCGGGACTTGCTTCGAGCCCCGCTCGGACGCCAAGGGTGATATCGCCCGGATTTATTTCTACTTCTGCGTCCGCTATTACGGAAACACCAGTTGCACTGCCTGGGCCTCAATGAATGCCGGTGCGAAACTCAAGAGCTGGGCCCAAACCCTCTACCGCTCATGGGCCTCGGCAGACCCGGTCAGCCAGAAGGAGCGCACGCGCAACAATGCGATTTTCTCGATCCAGAAAAATCGCAATCCCTTTGTTGATTACCCCGAACTTGCAACCATGATCGATTTTGTCAACTGATCCCTGCCCGGGATCTGAAAGCAGACGGGTCGTACCACATTCAGGTACGACCCGTTTTTCGTTGGAGGAGATGCTTTTTCTCCCCTGTTTACATATCCAATAACAATCACGGAAATCTGCTGTATACTGGGTATCATGTCTCAGGGGAGGTGCCTGTGTACAGATCCAGCCTGACCCTCGCACGGAGGAATCTTCGGGATACACAATCCGGCCCGAGGAATTGACTGTTTTTCCGATTGCGGAAACTTTGTCCACTATCCGTGGGACAAGGCATCCCGCGCCGTTGTCAACGGCCACACCCAACAAAACAAGAGGTTGCGACCCAATCCGCCTTGTAGATATCTTTACTGCACATGCTTGACATCTTTCTGCTGTTTCCATTGATGATCAGGAGTACAAAAGAGGGAAACGATGAAAATAGATCTGACAACCCTGGCTATTTTTCAGGGAATAATATTTTTGGCAGAAGGAGCCCTGTTTGCATACCAGTCAAGAGCGCACCCCATCAGCCCGGCTGTCAAGTACTGGCTGACCGGCTCGTTTTTGCTGGGGGCTGGCATGCTCTCCATGATGTTCGTGCCATACGAAGGCCTGAAGGTACTGGCTCTTCCGGCCAATTCATTGCTCATCGCCGGCCTCCTTTTTCTGTATGCGGGCATACGGCACCTCTACAATCTTTCATCATTGCGCTGGACCATCACAGGCTTTTTCACCGCCTGGGCACTCCTCTACTACTGGTTCATGTTCGGGCCAAATGATCTGGCGGCAAGAACACTCATGATCCACCTGGGGATATTTGCCATCGCCCTGGCATCGGGACTGACAATCCTGCAGCAGCGTGAAAAAAGCGTGCGCAGCCCCGAAAAATTTTCGGCCTGGATCTTTCTGGGGTATGCCGCCTTCTCCCTTTTTATCCTGACCATCATCATTCCGCACGACAACACCTACTCCTCGCAGCATACCGGGCTGGTGATAGCCTTTATGTATCCGGCCTTCTTTTCCATCCTCTGGACCTTCGGGCTGAGCGGTATTCTGACCCACCGGCGAAATCAGTCGCTGGCCGGACGAACACCTGTCCCCCTCTCGTCCCTCGCTCTCTCCACCCGCGAGCATGAGATCGCTGTACTCCTCCTTCAGGGACTGTCGTACGATGAGATATCGGCCCGCTCGTTTATCTCCAAAAACACTGTCAAGACACATGCCAAAAATATCTACGCCAAATTTGACGTAAAAAGCCGTGTAGAACTGATGCGGAACGTCGCACCCGAAGCAGCCGAGCACCCACCACCTCAAAAACCGGCTCTGGTATCCCATCCTGCCAGAGATCGTTCGGACGAGTTTTGACCTCCCGCTATCCCTGTATCGTATGCTGCACATCTCTTTTTCACCAATATCATTGATGCCCGTCGCCTGGGCCCAGCCAGAGGAAATCCCGCATCTCCCCATATCACTGAAAAGGAACCTCCAGACGGAGAGACGCGGATCTGCCCTGTGAAAAACGCCCTCGCCCGTCATGCGAGGGCACAACCTCCTTGCATATATTCATCAATGCCTCCAACGTCATTTTCCAACCGGACAGTGCAACCTGAAAGGGCTGCAGAGGCAAGGATACATGCGCACCGGGGACAGGGCATCACCCCCAGGGGTGATTTTTGCAAAAACGGCCGGACATGAGAGCCCTGCTGAATACGGTTGCCGCTGTTGACAACGCAACCGGCCGACTGCTATTTTGAAGCCAGCATGAACAACGAACGCTTTTCACGAACCCGGGCCCTGCTGGGCGAGCAGGGCATGGCACGGCTGTGCGAAGCCCGGATTGCAGTTTTCGGACTGGGCGGGGTCGGTACCTGTACCTCCGAGTTCCTGGCAAGAAGCGGGGCATCCCGTCTTTGGCTGTTTGACTTTGACCGGATCACGCCATCCAGTTGCAACCGCCTCCTGACAGCCGGCAGCGGCACCATGGGAATGGAAAAAGCCGCCGCAATGCGGGCCCGGATTATTGACATCAACCCGCAAGCCCAGGTCACGGCAGAGCCGCTTTTCCTTGGGCCGGAAAATGCAGCAGAGATTCTGGCCAGGGGCAGTTTTGACCTGATAGTGGACGCCATCGACAGCCTCAACCCCAAGACAAGCCTTCTCGAAGCGGCCGTTCGGGGCGGACATCGCGTTATTTCAAGCATGGGAGCGGCTGCCCGAACCGACCCCTCGCAGGTTGGGACCGGATCCATCTGGGAAACACGCAACTGCCCCCTGGCGGCCAAGGTGCGCCAGGGCCTGCGCAGACGGGGAATCACAAGCGATATTCCGGTCGTTTTCTCAAGAGAGCACCCGGCTGCCCCGCTTCCACCCGATACCGACAATGCAGCAGACGCAGGCCTGCGCTATCCGCGGGGACGCGTGCGCAACATCCAGCCCTCGGGAGCCTGGATCCCGGCCGTCTTTGCAGCCCACCTGCTGCACCTGGCACTGAAAGAGCTGGGGGTGACATGATGGACAGCAGCATCCTCTCGCCGGACCCGCTGTGGAAAGCCTTGTGCCAAAGGCTGGCAAATCGGAAGCCCGCTGTTCACCAAAAACAGTTCAGTCTCCGTAGACCCTGTCCGAGGTATAGCCGCCTTTGGCGATAGCATGAAAAACAAAAAGGGCCACCCCTTGCGAGGCAGCCCCTTGCCAAACCATCACCCGGCGCTGTTTCAGCCCTTAAGAACCGAAAGAACGTACTCGGGAGTAAACGGAGTCTTGTACATCCGCTTGCCTGTCGCATGACAAAAAGCATTGGCAATAACGGGGATCGGTCCGTTGATGGCGACCTCCGAAATCGACTTGGCTCCAAAAGGGCCACCCTTTTCGTACTCACCGTCAACCAGGAGGGTCGTAATCTTCGGAATATCATTGGCTGTAAAAATCTTGTAGGTCGTAAACGAGGGATTCCGCATCACGCCCTTGTCGTTGAAGATATAGCCCTCGGTCAAGGCATAGGACAAGCCATTGACCAGCGCCCCTTCAACCTGGCCCTCGGCGAAGAGGGGGTTGATCGGGGTTCCGCAGTCGGTAGCCGTCACATACTCAAGGACCTTGATTTCACCGGTTTCGCAGTCAACCTCGATTTCGGCAAAGTGAGCACAAAACGGTGGCGGGGAATTGGGCACAACGTGGCTCCCAAAACCCTGAATCTGCATCTGGTTGTGGGTATAGAGAGAGTAGGTTCCGATTTCGGCAAAGGTCTTGAACTTTTTTTCGTCGCTCATGGAGACAACCGAGTTGTTTTTGACCACGACCTGATCAGGTGCTACCGCAAGCATCTCGGCACCAACCTTTGTGATCTGTTCCTTGACCATCATGGCCGCCTTGCGGACAGCTTCACCCGAGAGGTATGTGGTCGAAGAAGCATAGGCACCCACATCAAAGGGGGTCAAATCCGTGTCCGATGAGAGCACAATGATGTTTTCGACCGGGCAGTCCAGCTCTTCGGCCGCGATCTGGGCCAGGATCGTGTCCGATCCGGTTCCGATATCGGTCGCACCGAGCAGCATGTTGAAACTGCCGTCGTCGTTCATTTTCATGTAGGCCGAACCCATGTCGATCTTGGGAACAGCGGAACCCTGCATGAAAC
>JAKPMW010000345.1 GCA_029548715.1 Spirochaetota bacterium
GACCCCTCATCCCCAGTCCTTCTCCCGCGAGGGGAGAAGGGAGAAAAAGCGTGACCCCTTCATCTTCGCCCCTGCTCCCGCTTATTTGAAAAGAAGGGGAGAAGGGGGCGGAGAGACATCCCGAATCAACGCGGGGCAACCCGGAATAGAAAAAGGCCGCAATTGCGCAATGCTGATCAGTTAAGGATCCATTGACCGATCCTTCTGCTGTAGGACAATCCGGAACCAATCACTGGTTCCGGATTTTTTATGTCTATTGCAAACGATCTGAACGATGTTGTTGAGGCATCTGGCGACATGCTGGCTCGGCTGGCCATTTTTGCCGACCATATTCCCGACGAATGGATTACTGCCGCTGCCGCCTTGTCTGAAAAGGCCACTATCCGCCGACGCCGCTTACCTTCTGATATGGTCTTGTGGCTCGTCGTGGGGATGGCCTTTTTCCGCAATGAGCCCATCTCCGAGGTCGCTCGGCGCCTCAACATCTGTGCAGAAGGGTTGGCCAATGATGCCTTGCTCGCGGACAGTGCCCTGTCTCAGGCCCGTCAGCGACTCGGCAAACAGCCGCTCGAGTGGCTGTTCAAACAGTGCGCCGATGTGTGGGGGCGGGAACGTTATCCTGAAGACCATTGGCACGGTTTACAGGTCTTTGCCATCGATGGGGCCCTGTTCCGAACCCAGGATATGCCTGAACTCAGAGCACATTTCGGCTCGGGTAACACCTCAACCAACCGGCAGACACCCTACCCGATGCTGCGGTTGGTCACGCTCATGAATGTCCGCTCGCATGTCATTGCCAACGCGGCCATCAGCCCGTACCGCAAAGGGGAAATCCCCCTGGCCAGCGAGTTCATTCACTCATTGCCGGACAAGTCAGTGACCCTGCTGGATAAAGGCTTCTTCGGTGCCGACCTGTTGCTGCGTATTCAGGCCGAAGACACCGACCGTCACTGGCTCATCCCGGAACGCAAGGGGCTGGTATACACGGAACTTGAGCGCTATGGCGACGGTGACCGTCTGTTGCAAATGACGGTCTCGCCTCAGGCTCGCAAGAAAAACCCGGCGTTGCCGACACACTGGCAAGTTCGCGCAGTGACCTATGAGGTGGCAGGCAAGGAGAAAACGGTCTTTACCTCCCTGCCCGTGGCGCGATTCAGCGCAGCTCAGGTGGCGACCCTGTACCACGAGCGCTGGGAAATCGAGCTGGGATACCGGGATATCAAAAGCGCGATGCAGCACAACGCCATCACGCTGAGAAGCAAGAAAGTGGACTTGGTCTATCAGGAGCTGTGGGGATTGCTGCTTGGATACAATCTGGTCAGGCGGGAGGCCAGCCAGGCCGCCGTAGCCCATCAGCGAGCGCCCAATGAGGTGAGCTTTAAGTTTGCCTGTCAGTTCATCGCGAACCAGATGGCAGTGATGGCGGGCGCGTTATCGCCAGCCCATACGCCACGGAGGTTGGCGGAGTTGCGGGGCTGCATAGGCGTCATGTTCATAGAAAAACGCCCCAGGCCATCGAGACCCAGGGCGGTGAAGATATCAAAGACCCGTTTTCCGGTAGATCGCAATGCGGCTCCGCTTAAGTGAACAGCATTGCGCATCATGCGGCCTTTTTTATCGACAGGGGAGCTCACAGGTAGTGGGCGATCACCCCGAGCAGCACCAGG
>JAKPMW010000352.1 GCA_029548715.1 Spirochaetota bacterium
GAGGACTTCGCCCTCTGCGAGGACCGCGTTGGTATGGGTGTCAGGGTTCGGGCAGAGTCTCTTGACCGGTCGGGCCGCCCTGCCGATAGAAACAGTATGTCACCAGTCAGAAAACGGGTATCGGGAAAGCGCGGGGCGGGACAGTCCGGTTTTGTTTTGGTGCTGGCGGGCCTCGTTGCCCTGGGGCTTGCTGTGCTGCTGGTTCTGGACAGCCGGGAAAATGTTCTTCCACCAAGACCGTCAGGCGGCGGGGCGCCAGGGACGAATCAGGCTCTGTCTCATCAGGATCGTGTCAGCGAGATTGTGCGCCGCTTTTCCGCTGACAGCGGGATGCATGTCCGTTCCTTCGATATGTTTGTCCGGCCACCTGTCATGGAGATTGAAACCATGGCGCCACAGGATCAGTTCATGCACAGGTTGACGGACCTCCTCTCCGGCAGCGGGCTGAAGGTGTTGTCTCTGGGTCAAGCTGGCGGTTCCAGCCGGCTCCACATCAGTCTTGGACGGTATGAACCTGAGCTTCTCGTCAGGGTCAGGCTTGGTTCCGCTGTTCCGCATGCTGATGTGAGTACAAGGCCTGTCCCAAAAGTGGTGCCGGCTGCCAGGGCAGGCCGGCGACCCAGGATCGCCCTTGTGCTGGATGATGCGGGAGGAGATGCGGCCCTGCAGTGGCTCTTTATCGAACTTCCGGTCAAACTCAACTTTGCGGTGATCCCCGGACTTGCCAATTCCCATCGCTTTGCAAGGCGGGCGAAGGCCGCCGGGCATGAGGTCATGATTCATCTTCCGATGCAGCCCAGGGATGAGGAGAAGCAACAGGTCGACAGATCCACCCTTGCCTCCGGGATGAATGCGCGGGATGTTGAGCGGATTCTCGAAGGGGCCAGGCGTTCAGTTCCCGATGCAGTTGCCCTGAATAACCACATGGGTTCGCTGGCGACGGCTGACCGGGATCTGATGCGGCTTTTCATGCCGGCGCTCAGGAAGCGGGGGCTGCTCTTCCTCGACAGTCTGACCCATGCCTCATCGGTAGCCGGGGAGGAGGCAGCCCGCGCCGGGATGCCGCTCCTCAGACGGGACATTTTTCTCGACCACGTTCAGGAACGTGCCTATATTGAGAATGCCCTCCGCTCACTGGCCAGACTGGCAGCCGGTAAGGGTTACGCCATTGGCATCGGTCATGTCACCTGCATGGAGACCTGGCAGGTTCTCAGGGACAGCCTCAAAAGCTATACGGAGATCGGGGTGGACTTTGTCGGGATCACGGAGCTTGAGTGATGCTTGTCCTTGGTATCGAAACATCCTGCGATGATACGGCTGTGGCCGTTGTCAGGGATGGCCATGAGATTCTCTCCAACGTCATTTCGTCCCAGGATGATTTTCACCGGGCCTTTTCGGGGGTTGTTCCCGAAATTGCATCGCGGCGGCATCTTGAGGTCATCCACCTGCTGATTGACAAGGCTCTCGCTGATGCCGGGGTCTCGCCTGCCGGCCTTGATCGTGTCGCGGTCAGTAACCGGCCCGGACTGATCGGGTCTCTTCTTGTCGGTGTCTCGGCCGCCAAGGCCTGTGCCCTGGCGTGGGACAAACCCCTTGTTCCAGTCAACCATCTGGCGGCACATCTCTATGCTGCCACCTTCAGTGAGCCTGTGCCCTATCCCCATATTGGGCTGGTTATCTCCGGGGGACATACCCTCCTCGTCGAGGCGCATTCTCCCCTTGATGTGACCATTCATGGGTCGACAATCGATGACGCTGTGGGCGAGGTATACGACAAGGTAGCCAAGCACTTCGGTCTGGGCTATCCCGGTGGGCCGGTTATTGACCGGCTGGCTGCAAGCGGAGACTGCCAGGCATGGGCTTTTCCCCGTTCGCTTCTTGATCCTGTCAGCCAGCGCCATCATTTTTCGTTTTCGGGTATAAAAAGTGCGGTGATTCACCAGCGGGAGCGGTTCGCCCGCAATGGGCTGGACGCTGTTCCCCAAAATAAGACTGCACCTGATGCCGGACAGAGTGGGACCGGATTGCAGCCTCATGAGAAGATCGAAGACATAGCGGCATCCTTTCAGGCTGCGGTTGCGGACATCCTCATCATCAAGACCAGCCGGCTGGTTGCTGACCTTGGATTGACGACAGTGGCTGTGACGGGAGGGGTGGCGGCAAACGGGTACCTGCGCAAGCGGTTTCAGGAGGAGACGGGGTTCCATGCGGTCTTTCCTCCCCGGCCTCTCTGTACCGACAATGCGGCCATGGTTGCCGGAGCCGCATTTTATGAAACGAATCCCCTGGAGGGGGAAGCCATACTCCGGCTTGATGCACTTTCGCGGGTTGTCCTGCGTGGTCGCCGGCGACAGACGGTCTCGGGGAGCAGTCTCTCGTGACCCGGGGCATGGGGGGACGGCGGGTTTCCCTGAGAGCGCTGTGCATCGGGCTTTTCATGTTTTCTGCTGCTTCTCCAGGCCTCTCGGCTGCCTCATGGGCCAGCCAGGGCGGCTTTTTACCCCTTGCCACCCTGATTGATGACATGGGGGTCGAGGTTCGCTGGCATCCTGTGATTGGACGCCTTGACCTGATCAGGGCCGGTGGGCGGCTTACCCTCTCGACCGAATCAGCGCTGGTCACAAGCGCCTCGGGCCGGGTTGACCGTCTTTCGTCACCGCTGGCGGTTCGTTCGGGTGCCCTGCTTCTTCCCCTGGATGCAATGCGGCATCTGTACCGGGAACTGTCGCTTCCCGGGGAAATCTGGTCATTTACATCCAATGCGAACCCGACGGCGGTCCGGCGTCTGACCAACAGTGCTGCCCGGAGTGATCTGCTGCAGGATATGCCCCGGCCCGGAGGAAAGGGGATTGACCTCGTTGTGCTTGATGCCGGGCACGGGGGGCAGGATCCTGGTGCCGTCGGGTACCGTGGTGCCCATGAATCGGTGCTTGTCCTTGATATCACGCGCCGGGTTGAGCGCCGGCTCAAGGCGGCAGGGATCCGGGTGGCCTTGACCCGCAAGGGGAACGAAACCGTCAGTCTTGAAAAGCGGGCCGATATTGCCAATGCACTTTTGTCCAAAGGGAACAAGGGCGTTTTTGTCAGCATTCATGCGAATGCATCGCTCTCGACTTCGCGCAGGGGATACGAGACGTATTTTCTTTCCCCTGTTGCCTCAAGTGCCGAGGCCCGTTCGACGGCAGCCATCGAAAATGGAGCTCTGGTTGCCGACCTGCCCCGGGAGGGGAAGGGGACGATGGAAAAAATTTTTTCCAGTCTTCTCGTTGAGGAATACCGCCGGGAGTCGGTCGAACTGGCCTCGGCTGTCCAGAAGGGGTTAAAGGACACCATAGGACGCTGGTCGCCTGACAGGGAGGTGCGCAAGGCGAATTTTTACGTCATGCGCTGCATTTACATGCCTTCAATCCTCGTCGAAGTCGGCTTTATCACCAATCCTGCCGAGGCCAGTCTGCTGGCAACCGATGAGTATCGCGAGAGAGTGGCGGACGGGATCGTCAGGGGTATCCGTGAATTTATCAGAAAATCGGGTGCCGGCAGGTAGTATCTTTTTGCTGCTGTACCAATTCCTGACAGGAGTGCCTCATGGCGACTGCCGGACATACGTTGCGGAACAGGCGGATTCTCGCCCGGGGCGGGGCCTTTATCCTCGGACTGGCCCTGATGGGTGTGAGTGTCCTGCTCGTTATTCGACTGCTTTCTCCGGTTATCGGGAACAGGCAGTTGACCCTGATGTTTGCCGATTTCGGGTACCGCAGGCTGGTGCCGGTCGTGCGGGAGGTCCCGCGTGAGCAATGGCATCGTGAACCACTGAAGACGGTGGTGCGGGCGCTGGTTGACGGGCCGATGGATAACGATACGCTGCCGGTTGTTCCCCCGGGGACAAGGCTTCTTGGCTGCTGGCAGGAAGGTTCAACTGCCTGGGTTGATTTCGACCGGGGTGTGTTCCTGGGGTTGGCTGATAC
>JAKPMW010000368.1 GCA_029548715.1 Spirochaetota bacterium
GTTCAACAACACAACTTGTCCAGGCTGTGCTCATCCTGCGGTATGCTGCGCTCCCTCAACTGCGACCAAGGATGATGATGACCGCTCCGGCCAGCATGACCAGGCTGCCGGCACCCCGCAGGAGACTGATGCGTTCCTTCAGGACAATCTGTCCAAAAAGCATCGCCAGGGGAAGCTGGAGCAGAGAGACTGCCTTGACCAGAACAACCCCGGCCGGAATCTGTTCGGCGATCGAAATGGAAACAGCCTGCATCTGGAGCAAAAAGGCCACCCCGCTGGCCATGGCCTGCAACCAGAGCGCACGCTGAAACCAGAGGCGCCGCCCTGCCCCGGCCAGACTGGCCGATGAGCGCCCCAAAAACGGAAGGGCAGCCATAAAAACAACAGCCGAAAAAACGTGCCAGATAAAGGTATAGCTGAAGGCGCCTGCGTCGGGATCGAGCGTCCGGGCCGAGGCAATCGGAATCCGGTCCAGGGCGGTTGTCAGGCCGATGATAATGGTCGAGCCCAGCATGGCCAGGGTCGCCCGCCTGCTATCCCTTGGTGCCGCAGGCCCGGACGGGACCGTCGTCCTTCCCCGGGCATAGAGCCAGACTCCCCCCGAAAGAATGCAGACGCCTGCCAGGGAGAGTGTCCCGGGGACTTCGTCATAGAG
The DNA here is from genome assembly GCA_029548715.1 of Spirochaetota bacterium. GTDB lineage: Bacteria > Spirochaetota > JAGLSM01 > JAGLSM01 > JAKPMW01 > JAKPMW01. The sequence goes on from JAKPMW010000368.1 coordinate 656, forward strand.
AAAGTAGACACTGACAAGCATGAACAGGGGAACAAGGGCCAGCCAGGGTATCGTGTCGGCCAGGGCCGAGCGACGCATGGCATGATACTGCAATACCGAAGCAACCGCGGTCAGTACCGCTGTCAGAGCCGTTACCCCGATAAAGGCCGCATCCCCGGGAATGACCAGGGGGATAAAACCCAGCATGGGAAGAAGAACCACAAGGGCAAAGGCCCGCGAGGCAAAAGCGATGGCCAGCGAGGGCGTCTCGCGCAGGGAGTGCCGGATGATTGAATAGCGGGCCGCCGAAAAAGTGGCTGCCGCAATGACAAAGAGGGGCCAGATCACGACCCGCCCCCGGTCCTGCGGGAGAGCCTACCCCGGATCATGGCCGCGATCTCGCCCAGCTCGGCCACCCGCAAGACCGCCGCTACCGCGACAAAGCTGACCAGGGCAACCACAAGCATGGCCCCAAAGCGAAGCAGGGCAAACGAGATGGTTCGTGTTTCGGGAATTCCGAAGACAGCACTGGTTGCCGCAACAGCGGCCGACATGACACAGGCAGCAATCAGAATCTTGGCAGCCTCGCGCCCGATTGAGCCCCAGTCAAGCCCCCCGGTTTTGCGGCTGATGATGAGCAAAAGAACAACCAGATTGCACGTCACAGCCAGCGAGTTGGAAAGGGCAATCATGGCCGTATCCTTGACGGTCAGATGAAACACGATATTGCACGCAATGTTGACAAGAACGCTGCCCAGGGCCACCAGGAGCGGAATCCTGGTATTGCGCATCCCGTAAAAAAACCGGTTGGCCAGGACCGTCCCGCCCATTCCGATCAGGCCGAATGAATACCAGTAGAGGCTTTCGGCCGTGGCCTGCACCGCTCTGGCATCAAATTTTCCGCCCAGGTTGAAAATGGCGTCAACAATCTCGTAGCGGAAAAACACAAAAAAGAGCGCAGCGGGGACCATGAAAAAAATGACCAGGGCCAGCCCGTTAGCCATCCCGCGTCTGAACCCGTCCATATCCCCCAGACTGGCCTGACGCGAAAGCCCGGGCAGGAGGGCCGTCGAGATGGCGATTGCAAACACCCCCTGGGGCATCTGCACAAGCAAAATTGCGTTTTGCAGGGCGGAGGTGCCTCCTTCGTTCCAGGAGGCGAAAAACGGGACAAAGAGCTGGTTGAGCTGCACCACCCCGAGAGCCAGGGCCGCAGGCATCATCAGCCGCAAGACCTCCCGGACGCCTTCATCCCTGAACGAGAGTGAAGGAGTATAGCGGATTCCGTGCCCCCGCAAAAAGGGGAGCTGAAACACGAGCTGGAGCACACCACCGGCCAGCACACCCCAGCCCAAGACATGAATCCCCCGCTGGCCGAAAAGCCAGACCGTCCCGATCATTCCAAGCGAAAACAGGATCGGGGCAAAGGCCGGAGCGGCAAAATGCTGGCGCCCGTTCAAAACCCCCATGATGACTGCCCCGATGCTCGCCAGAAGAAGAAAGGGCATCATCAATTGTCCGAGCTCGACCGCCAGGGCAACCCGGGCCACATCCGTCGAAAAACCCGAGACATAGAC
>JAKPMW010000390.1 GCA_029548715.1 Spirochaetota bacterium
AACGCCCCTTGAGGACGCGATCCGACTGTACGAGGAGGGCATCAAGCTCTCGGCTTCCCTCTCTGAATATCTGGCGCATGCCGAACGCCGCATCCTTGTCGCTCCCCGGACAAGCGAAGCACCTCTTTCCATTGATGAGTGCCAGCCCCTGGACAGCGATGAGGCCCCGGCCAAAAAATCGGCCCGGCCCCGCAAAACCCCGCCAAAGACAGAGGAAAGCCTTTTTTAAAAAAAACAGCTTGACTTCCACTCCTGGCGCGACAATATTGTGTATGGGTTTGTTTTTTACCCTCATATTTCGAATATCAATTCTTCTATTGACATACGCATCCGGTCGTCCGTATATTTTCACGAGGGACGGCCCTGTGCGCCTGCGCCCTCCCGGGGTGGTCCAGCCTCGGTACCACGTACTGCCGGGGAGGTGTCGCCGTGGACCATGACGGTCAGCTCACATTTGACGACGACCCCGACGCCCTACGCATGAAGTCCGCCATAAACCTGCTCAGACTTGGCCAGTTTTCCCAGGCCACCGCTGCCTTTGGCGCCATCTTCGAGCATGATCCCGAGTATCCGGACATTGACACGGCAATCAAGGCTTCCCGTTTTTGGGAAAACCGGACTGACGCGATTGCCTCGGGCTCGGCCGGGCTCGAAAAGGGCAAATTCCTCAAAGAGCAGTGGAATATCTTTGAAACCTTCATCGGCAGCGACGAGCGGGTGGACAACCTGCCCGCGATCAATGCCATTCGAACATACGTCTTCACCGAAGCCATCCACTGCTATACCCGGGCCTGGGAAAGCACGATCGCCCCGGACATCTCCCTGGTGCATGACATTGGTGAGTGCTACTTCAACATCAGGGACTACGCAAAAGCGGTCGAGACCTTTGAATACGCCTGGGAACTCAAGCGCGACAGCTCGCGCATTCTCTCGCGGCTGGCCGACACCTGCGAGGCCATGGCCGGCGATTCACGCGAACTGCGCAAGCGGGCTCTGCTCCTCTTCCGTGAAGCCTTTCTGCACAATCCTCGTGAAATTGAAGTCGAGAGACTCCGCTCACACCTGATCCGCCACCTTGCCGCCGAGGTCAGGGAGGCCGGCTTTACCGGCGAAGAGATCCCTTGCTGGATTCCGATTCATGCCGCATTCAGCCACAGTTTCAGCGTCAAACGCGAACTCGAGGAGCACGAGGTGCATGGACTCCAGGATCAGGCGACACGCCTCGAGGCTGATCTTGGCAAAAGCGGGACCAACGCCCGGATTCTTCTTCCCGTCCTGCTCAACCGGTACATCTGGCTTCTTGATCACTACACACTCCAGGTTAATGACGCGGTCAAGGCTGAACTCGTCAGAAAACGTTTTCTCGAACGGGACCCCCAGACCTATGCCAGGGTGTATTCACGACAGGATCCCAAAAAAACTGCTTCACCGCCGGCCTGAAAGGTCCGGAATACGCACACTCGGGTGCACATGATATGCACACTTGAAAGGAAGGTCAGTACATGTCAGTTGACGTAATCGCGAAGGTTCAGGAGCTCCTCAATGAAGAAAAGTGGACCCGCGCCACGATTGAGAACTATTCGCGCAAAAACTTTATTGCGCTGGACAGCATCATCGAATCGGCACTCGCCCAGGGGATTGCCAAGGACGTACGGGAGATCTGTCTTGAGCACATGAAGCACTCACAAAACAGCATCATCACGCTGTACGTGATCGGAATCATCAACTACGAAATCAAGGCCCTGGACAACAACTACCTGACCAAGGCGATCACTCTCTTCCGTGACAACAAAAAATGGGCCATCGTCGAATTCCTCGCCGACCGCATCCTGGCCTACGAGGAAAACCGCAAGGCGCTCAAGGCCCTGGCCACTGTGTACCAGAACATGAACAACGAAGAGGATCTCTGGAAGGTCTGGGAACGGCTGGTCAAGGTGGATCACGACAATGCCGAGATACCACGCAAGATTGCCCAGCATTACCACGAGTCAAATCCCGATCTGGCGATCTACTATTACCGGATGACCCTGCGCCGCCTGGTTCTTCACGGGGACCTCGACGAGATGCGCGAGATCTGGAACAAGCTTGTTGAGCTTATCCCCCACGACCTTGACTTCTTCTTCTCCCTCGAACAGAAGCTGATTGACCGCAAGCTTTCGCCCGAGTCCATCAGCGATCACTACTACGCCCTCTTCACCTGCGCCTGCGAGCGGACACCCGAAACACGGATAGCCATCCTGCGCACGGTCTTGCGCCATCACCCGCGCCACAAGGATGCACGGCATGCCCTGAGTGCCACATTGCGGGAGAAATACGCGGGGCACTCCCGCCTCGACAGCGCCATCCTGCTCTCCGGCATCGAGTCTCCGGCCACCCCGGTCGAAGGCGCCTATGAGATCTTCAGCAAGCACATCGCTCTTGACACCGGTGATTCTGTATTCCACCGGAGCTGGGGGATCGGCAAGATCGCATCCAACGACGGAGACTTCTGTCTCATAGATTTTGACAGCAAGAAGAATCACCGGATGGATCTGGAGATGGCGAGCAAATCCCTGACCCGCCTTCCCAAGGACCACCTCTGGCTGATGGCCCGCGAACAGGCCGACGACCTGAAAAACATGGCAGCCAACGACCCCGAGTCATTCATGCGGATCGTGCTCAACTCGTTTGGCAAGGAGATGCTTCTCAAGGACATGAAGCAGGAGATCATCAAGGCCAAGGTCATGACAGAGAGTGGCTGGACGAGCTGGTGGAACCGGAACAAGAAGATCTTCAAGACGAATCCGGCTTTTGGTACCTCGCCAGAGAAGAAGAACGTCTACTTCCTGCGGGAAAAACCGATCACCCTCGAGGAAGACTCGCTGGCACGGTTTGAATCCGAAAAGGATTTTGTCAAAAAGCTTCTCATCTTCACCGATCTGCTCAATCATGCTGCCGACTTCTCCACCGTCGCCTTCCGGACCATGCTCGACTATTTCGCCGAGAAGGCCGCCTCCGGCAAGGGTGACAACGAAACCGCTGAGGCGGTTCTCTTCCTCTCCCGCTGTCTCAAGCAGGTCTCCGCCCGTGGCGTCCCGATGGACGTCAAGGAACCGGATCTGAAAGCCTTCTATGCAACCCTGGATGATCCTGCCCTGACCCTGGCAGCGCTGACAGATGTTGAAAACAGGCGGCAACTGATCGGCCTGATCCGCAAGCACGATTCCAACTGGAAAGAGATCTACATGCGCATCCTCAGGCTTCCGCCTGCGACCTATGACGTGCGCGTCATGGACGACCTCTTTGCCAGCGACTACGGCGATCAGGTCATGGTCTTTTTCAACAATGTGGTCACACACTACCGCGACAACATCGACCGCCTCGTCTGGCTGGCAAAACTCTTTTTTGAACGCGAAAAGCGGGATGACGCGATTCATCTCAATCTTCCCGACCTGATCGCCGCCATGCTTGACATCATGGCTGTCGCCAACCGTGACATCCAGAACAAGTCAAATGTCAGTGTCAACCGCAGGCGCTACCAGACCCTCAATGACATCCTCTTCAAGGAAAGCCGCCTCGAACGCTTTATCGAGGAAGAATCACGCGAGATGGTCTCCAGGATCACCGGGGTACTTCCGGTCATCAGGGATGCGGTTGACGAGACAGAACTCCTTCACGTCGAAAGCAAGCTGCGCGAAAAACACCCCGGTCTCGAAATCGGCGGCAAGAAACCGGCCGAGGAGACCCGCGAACTGCACATCTTCCTTGTCACGCGCGACAGCTATTCGCAAAAACAGGCCGAATACAAGCACATCGTCGAGGTCGAGATCCCGGCCAACTCAAAGGACATCTCGCTGGCAACCGCCCAGGGAGACCTGTCAGAAAACGCGGAGTACAAGGCCGCTCTCGAACACCAGGAACAGCTCAAGGCCCGTGTATCGGCGCTCGATGAAGAACTCAAAAAAGCCCGGATCGTCGAGGCACATGATGTCACAACCGACGAAACCGGCTTTGGCTGCCGGGTGACCCTGGCCAATCTTGACAACAACAGCGAAGAGATCCTGACCATTCTTGGCGAGTGGGAATCCAATCCCCAGGCCGGCATCATCTCCTACAAGTCGCCCCTGGGCCGCTCGATTCTCTTCCGGAAACCGGGTGATGAGTTCGAGTTCCAGCTTGACAGCAAGCGAACCCGCTATCGTGTCGTCTCAATCGCGCCTGCCGCAGTCTTTGGCGGCTGAAAACAGTTTTCCGGATGTACCCAGAAAAAGGACCGCCCACCCGGGGCGGTCCTTTTTCATACAGGGTGCCGACAACACATTTTTGTGATATTCTTTTGCTGCCACATGCAAAGGAGGCTTGCCGTGAACACATCCACCCGCATTGCCAGCGCCCTGGCTGTCATCATCCTGACTGGCTGCGCTTCAGCACAGACACAACTGATCCGCGTCCCGGCAGGCGAACTGTTTGCAGTCGGCAGACTGGTAGCCAACCAGCCCCTGGGCCTGTCCAACCCCTCAGAGTATGTCCTCGAGGATGGGCGCCTCTACAGGGGCCTGCCCTGGCGGGCCAACGGAGTCAATCTGCGCATCGGTCCCGGATCTCTCCCCCCGGCCGGCTCCCTTGTCCTCTACCGCTACACAGCTCAACCCAGTCTCGCCGACATTCTTGTAGACGCGGGACAGGCTCCCGAGGAATATGGGGCCCGCGAGTCAATGCAGCAGCTACGCAGTGACTGGATGGCTCCTGAAACAGGCTTTTCGGTCGGAAGGAGCACCAGAGCCGTCATGAAACGGACCGCCTGGCATGATGTCGCCTGGATCCAGCCCTTCGATGCCATCCGGGTAGAGCGGGGAAAAGACATCCGGATCACCCTCTCCAATCCGACCGACACTGTGATGAGCGGGATTGAAATCGCCGCGCACTACGAAGGTGGCCGGGGCAAACCCTGGCCGCGCTATGAGAGGAAGACAATCGAGCGTCTGGCCCCCGGAGAACGACAGACACTCGTCTGGCCGCTCTCGCTCACGAATGACGAACGCGGAGGAAATCACACCTATGTCTCGCTTATTGTCAAAGGAACACTTGGTTCGAGATCCCTGAGTTTTGAATATTAGGCCGAAGCCATCCTGAACTGAATCCGGCAGACGAATCCCCCGTCATTGGACATGGAGAGCTGTCCCTCAAGCTGCCGTACCAAAAGCCGGACAAGCCGCATCCCAAAACCGCCTGCAGTGCCTTCCAGCACGGCAGGCGGAACCCCGGCCCCGCTGTCACGATACAGGAGCACACGGGTGCCATCCGGGCTGCAGCGATACTCCACAAAAATCGAACCACCGGTTCCTGAAAAGGCATATTTGTAACTGTTGGTAACCAGCTCATTGACGAGCATCCCCAGGGGGAAAATCTCCCGGGAATCCAGCTGGTCTTCGTCTATCTCGGCCGTGATCACCACATTGCGGTGCCGTCCGAAGGAATCACCCGCAGCCCCGAGCAGCTCCTCAAGATATTGCCGCACCGAGATAAAGCGAAAATCCTGGCCCATAAAGAGATTGTCATACACCGCCCACATGCTGGTGATGCGCCCAACAGCATCCGTCAGGGCATCCCGTGCCTCACCGGTATGGCAGTGATCCGCCTGCAGGGTAAGGAGATTTGAAATGGTGCTCATGTTGTTTTTTATCCGGTGATGCACCTCCCGCAAAAGCAGCTCCTTTTCGTCCAGCAGCTTCTGGACCTTTTCGGCACTCTCCCGGCTTTCGTCGAGGGCCCTCTTCCGGTCCGTGATATCAATGGTAAATCCTGCAAGATACCGGGCCTGGCCGTCGATATAAATAGGAAATTTGATGGTTGTATAGCAGTGTCCGTTGAGCTCTTCATCAACCATGATCTCCCTGCCCTCGGACAGGATTCGCTTGTCATCCTCGATCATGGACATGGCGAGATCTGATGGAAACAGGTCATTCATGGTTTTCCCGATCAGATCTTCGAGAGGGCGACCCAGCATCCTCTCGTAGTTGCGGCTCAGGCGGAGGGAGCGAATCTCACTGTCCTTGAAAAATACGTACACCGGACTGTGCTCAAGAAACTCGGTAAAAATGGTCTCGGTTTCGTGCAGTGCAGTCTCGGTCCGCCGCAAGCCCCCCACATCCTCAAACGCCACCCCGAGCTTGTTGCCGGGTACCGGGAAAGCACGAACCTGGTATATCCCCGAGACGCGCTTGTCCGAGTAGGCAACATTTTCGAGGGTGACAGGCTCCTCCGTCTCAAGAACCTTCATGTACTTTTCTCGAATCCCAAGTGCCGCATGATTGGGCCAGATCTCGTCAAATTCCCTGCCCAGCCACTGTTCCTCGTCGATCCCTGTCATCTGGGTCGCTGACTTGTTGGCCTTGAGCAGGCGTAGCGAGCCATCGCCCGGCTCGTACTGGTAAATAAAGAGTCCCGAGGGAATGGCCGCGATAATATCGGCAAGCGTCCTGGCAGCCAGGGCCTGCCGCTCCTCGGCCAGCTTGCGTTCGTGAATATCGGTATGCGTTCCCGCAATCCGCTCAGGGGTCCCATCGGAAAATTTCGAGAGGACCCGTCCCCTGATCAGGATCCAGCGCCACTCGCCCCCGGCAGACCTGAATCGACATTCGTAATTATACTCGTCCATTTCGCCGGCCATGCACTGCCTGAAGAGCCCGACAGCCCCATCCATGTCCCCGGGATGGATAAGCGCCCGCCAGAGATCAACCGAAGGCTGCATGGCATCCGGCTCGTATCCCAGCATCGTGAAATACCGAGGACTCCAGTAGAGCCGGCCCTGGTCGGGATAATAGTCCCAGATCGCATCACTGACCGCAGTCAGGGCAAAATCCAGCCGCTGGCGACTGCTGGCCAGGTGCTCAAGCTGGATTTCAATCCTGCGGTGGGCATCAAAGAGGTCATACGCCATCTCAATCGAGCTCAGCAGGACAAAATCACCCGAGTTCTTGATCACATACCCGTACCGGGTAATTCCCCGGACCTTGCGCACCATCTCCTCCTCTGAATGCGAGGTAAGAAACACGATAGGGATGGTGCGCCCGGCAAGTATCCTCTGGGCGGCAATGGTTCCGTCAATTCCCGGACCCAAATCGATGTCCATCAGGACCAGGGAGACACTCTCATCCTGCAGGGCAAGTTCAACTGCTTCCTCCCCCGTCATGGCTGTGGAAACATCGTAGCCGAAGTCCCCCAGCATGAGCGACGTCAATGTCGAAAGCAGGGGATCGTCCTCCACAAGGAGGATTTTCCTGCGGACTGTATGTTCCATCTGGTGACTGACCCTGCCCTTTCGGGAAACGTGCCTCATGCCGGGGACTCGGCATGCCAGGACTAAAACTTCCTGATATACCAGGCGCCGGAAGAATCACCGTACAAAAGCCAGACAGACCCGGCCGAGTCCACTCCAAAAGTATAGCGTATTGCATAGGTATGCGCAAGGGCGACCCGAACCCAGGCGGATCCGTCAAGCCGCCAGACCGAGATTCCGTCAAAATGGCCGGCCAGCAGATATATCGTCCCCCCAAAGGACTTGATCTGCGGACTGCCACTGGCACCGGCCGGAATGGTCACGCTGGTCCAGTTCCCGGCAACGCGCTTTTTAATCTCAGTCTGGGACGCAGTCCAGTTTTTGTAGGCCAGATACGGAACGCCAGCGCCATCAAAGGCCAGTGAGGTATCATTGGCCTGGACCGTGCCTGCGTTGACTGCCGCGCCACCCACAATCCCCCAGCTTCCGTCAAAAGCCATCACGGTCGCATCAAACGACGGGGTCTGGGTGTAATCCTGGAAGGCAACCCAGGGCTTGTTGCTCGAGTCAAAGGCAAGCGACGGGGTATACGCCCCGCCAGCGGTAAAGAGCGGCGACCCGACCGCCTGCCATGCCGCTGCCCCCGTATCAAACAGTGACAGGCTGGCCTTCATCCCGCCGGTGGTCTCTCCCCAGAGGGCAAAAATCCTGTTAGTGCAGATCCCGAGCTGGATATCCCGGCTCACGCCCGAGTTGAGGCTGCTACCAAGCTGGGTCAGCGTTGATCCATTCCAGGACCAGACAGCATTGTTGACGGTAGCGCCGTCCACATAGACCGGAGCACCGACAATGATATTCCCCGCCGCGTCGGCAAGAACTGCCGGTGCGACCCAGCCTGAGGGATCGCCATTGGCAATCTTCCCGCCGGCGTCAGCCCAGTTTGAACCGGCAGGATCATACTGCGCGAGGTAAAACCCGTTATCGTTGGTTGACTGCCAGGCCACCCATGCCTTGCCATCCCTGCAGAGCAGGGATGCATTTTATATCCCCCTCGGGACGGTAAACACCGCTACGCTGGACAGGGATGAGGCCGAAGATGAGGACAGCGAAGCGACAGACGATGACTGGATTGAGGACACGCTGCCAGACGAATACGATGCCGCAGACGAAGAGACGGAATAATTGGTTGCCGAACTTGAGGTCCCTGAAACCGAAGACTGCTGCGAGTTCAGGCTTCCCGCGGAGGAAATCAGGCTTGACTGACTTGACGAAGGGAGCGAAATGGTCTCATCCTCTCCACAACCGGTACCCAGCAGTCCCAAGACAAGCGTACACATTCCAACAAGCGCAACTGCCCTGCAGCGCATTCCCATACTTTGACTCCTCTATAGTATATCAGGATACGGTACGAACCAGTCTACCGTCACAGGGCAAATCATATCACGATATTAATTATTTTCTAAAAAGCGTTACCGAATTCGACGCCTTCATCCAAGGGGAAAGTGACAAGCCACCTGATGTCCGGCGTCGCCCGCCAACTCCGGAAGACTCCGGTCACAAACGCCCTGCCGGGCACGGGGGCAGCGGGGATGAAAGGCACAGCCCGGCGGCGGCGTGATGTTTGAGGGAATTTCGCCCTCAAGGGCCGGAGTGACAGGCCTGCCCGCCTCGGGTACCGAGGCCACAAGCGAAGCAGTGTAGGGGTGTCGCGGGGTATCCAGCACCCCGGCTGTGGGCCCGATTTCGACAATCCTGCCAAGATACAGCACTGCCGTCCGGTCAGTCACCTGGCGTACCACGGCAAGATTGTGTGAAATCAGAATGGTTGCAAGGCTGCGCTGCTCGCGGATATCGGCCAGCAGATTGAGGATCTGCGCCTGGACCGAGACATCAAGGGCCGAAACGGGCTCATCAAGCACAAGGAGCTCGGGATCAAGAATCAGGGCCCGGGCAATCGCAATCCGCTGCCGCTGTCCACCCGAAAACTCGTGTGGATACTTTCCCAGCGCCTCTTCCGATAATCCGACATCGACAAGAAGCCGCTCGACCCGCCCGCGAATTTCGTCCCTGGACAGCGAGGTATGCACACTCAGTCCTTCACCAACGATGGAACCAACCTTCATCCGGGGATTCAGCGCACTGTAGGGATCCTGAAAGACATACTGGACCCGTCTCCTCCAGGGTTTGAGGGCCTTTGCATCCAGCGCAGCCAGGTCCACCCCCTCGATCCGGATCTTCCCCGAACTCGGCTCCTCCATGCGGACAAGACAGCGCCCGATGGTGGTCTTTCCCGACCCTGACTCGCCGACCAAACCGAGGGACTCCCGCTGTCCAAGTGCGAAGCTGACATCGCTCACGGCATGGACCCACGCCAACGGTTTGCGGAACACACCACCCCTGACAGGAAACCTTTTGACCAGATTGGCTACTTCAAGCATCAGCACCACCCCCGGGATGATGGCAGGCCACCCACCCACCGGCCACTTCAGAAAGCGGGGGAACCTCGCTGCGACAGCATTCATCCGCTCGCAAACAGCGCGGAGCAAAACGACAACCCGGTATTGACGCAAACTCGGCAGGCGAGGGAACCCGGCCCGGGATGGCCGCCAGACGGCCTGCACGTCCGTGCATCCCCGGCATGGAGAGAAGAAGTCCGATGGTGTACGGATGCTGTGGCCGGGCAAGAACCCGCTCTGTCGGACCTGCCTCGGCAATCATCCCCGCATACATGACAACAACCCGGTCAGTCAACTGGCCGACGATCCCCAGGTCATGGGTGATAAAGAGAATGGACATCCCGCTCTCCCGGCGCAACCTGTCAACGAGGGAAAGCACCTGTGCCTGAATGGTCACATCCAGCGCGGTCGTCGGCTCGTCGGCGATGAGGAGACGCGGCTTGTGCAAGAGTGCCATGGCGATCATCACACGCTGGCGCATCCCGCCCGAGAGATGATGCGGATAGGCCCGCATGCGGCTTTCGGGATCGGGAATCCCGACACGGACCAGCGCGGCAATTGCCGCCTCCCGTGCCACATCCTTCGTACAATCCTCATATACCCTGATCGCTTCAACCAATTGCGCCCCGATGGTAAACACAGGATCCAGGGCCGCCAGGGCATCCTGAAAAACCATCGAAACATCCCTCCCCCGGGCCAACCCGTTGGGTCCATACCCTGGACGGACAGAAAACTCCCTGCCGGCAAACACCGCCGCACCTGCCTGTGCCCGGCAACCCAGTTCCGGCAGAAGCCCCATCAGGGCCAGGGCCGTCACCGTCTTGCCGCAACCTGACTCGCCAACCAGACCAACCGCCTCACCCTGCCCGACATCAAGATCAATCCCGTCAACGGCCGTAAACCAGGCGTTCCGCCCCATGGCAAAAGCCACATCAAGCCCTCGCACACTGACAAGGGGGGGGCGTGTCTCAGTCATCACGTTCATGCAATCCAGTCTATCATGGGGAACAGCGTCCCGACAAGAGGGCACGAATCAAACCGGAACACGTGTGCTTCAGGCTGATGGGCGACAACCATACGACTCACCGCTTGGCCCCTGGCAAGGCGCAGTGCCGGATACCCTGCCCAATGCGCCAAACTGCCGGGGTGCGTCAGGCGACAGCGCAAGCAGCGGGAGACATCGCGTCGTTACAGCGGTTTGCGTCAGTTCCAAATGAAAATGGAAACATCTTTTCCCTTGAAGCCCTGCCCCGGTGCACACTATGATGGACGCAATACACCCCGGAGGTCTGACCGTGTTGAAATCCGTCTTCTCCTCTTGCCTGCTGCTGCTGGCAAGCCTTCTGATTACCACCTGTTCCGGCACATCCGCCGGGAAAACCAGCTATACAGTCATGGTCTATATGTGCGGTTCAGACCTCGAATCCGAAAACGGAGCCGCAACAGCCGACATCGAAGAGATGCTCAAAATCGGCAGTACGACCAATCTCCATGTCGTGATTCAAACAGGCGGGGCCAGTGAGTGGAAAAACGATCAGGTCAAGGCCGACAAGACCCAGCGCTGGCTTGTCGAAAAAGACTCGCTGCAGATGCTTGCCGAACTCGAACCGGTCAGCATGGGCCAATCCAAGTCACTCTCGGACTTCATCACCTGGGCGGCAGCATCCTACCCGGCAGACCGATATATCCTGATTATGTGGAACCACGGTGCAGGTTCGGTTGACGGCTACGGAGCCGACGAGCTCTTTGACAATGCACTGCTCGACCTGAAGGGCATCGATCAGGCGTTGGCCAGTGCCACATCAACGGCAAAAATCCGCTTCGAGATGATCGGCTTCGACACCTGCCTGATGGCCAACATCGAAACGGCCAGTATCGCCGCCAGATACGCCGACTGGTTTGTCGCATCCGAAGAGCTTGAACCCGGTCATGGCTGGAACTATACCCCGGTCCTCGCAAGCCTCGTCACAAATGCCGCCCTCGACGGAGATGTGCTTGGACGGATCATTGTCGACACATACAGGGACCAGGCTGCCAGCGAGGGCACGGACGGGGCAATCACGCTGTCTGTCGTCAACCTTAAAAAAATACCCGCCCTTGTCAGTGCGATTGACGCTTTTGCCTCGTCTGTACAACTCGACGGGGAGATACCGCTTCATCTGGCACGGGCCCGCAACAAGGCCGAGGATTACGGAAACGACAGAGCCAACAACTCTTTTACCGATATGGTTGACCTCTCCGATCTTGTCAAACAGCTTGCAAGGGAAGAGTCCTTTGGCAAAGCAGCCGCGATTGACGAAGCCCTCAAGGAAGCCGTTGTCTACCGGATCGGCTCTGAATCCACCCCGGTCGCAGCCGGTCTGTCGATCTTCTTCCCGTTTCGTGACCGCGATTCGTTTGCCGAACGTGTCAAAAAATACGCAACAAATCCATTTCCCGAATCCTGGAAAAAACTGGTCACCGACTACAGCGGGCTGATGCTTGCCGACACCTCCGGTATCGAGTTTGACAAAGGGGAACCCGAAGAAATCGATGAGGATGAAACGAATTACGTCAGCCGGTCCGGGAAAAAAAACACGACCAAGGGCAAGGTCTACCGTGCAGGAATCGACAGCAAGGACTTCGCGCAGCTTGCATCCATCTACATGGTTCTTGGGCGTATGGACAGGCAAAACCCTGACAAATTCGTCATGCTTGGGATAGACAGCGATGTCTACCTGACCAACGGCAAAGTCTCCAGTGACTTCGAGGGCGAGTGGGTTACTCTCGACGGCAATTTTGTCTCCATGTACGAAGAAGACGAGAATGACGAGGGATACGTCTATTCGATTCCGGCCAAGATCAACGGCAAGACTGTCGACATCGTCGTGACGGTTGACAAAAAAGACGGGAACTACAAGATCCAGGGAGCATCCGAAGGTGTCGATCCCAAAACCGGTATCCCGAGCAAACAGTTTTTCCGGCTCAAAAAGGGCGACAGGGTCACACCGCTTTTTGCAACCTTCAACATCAAGACCGACAAGGACGGTTTCGACGAGGGCACAGCGTTTGTGTACGATGAGGGAAGGCTTGACCTCAAAAAGCTGCCGGCCGGGGAGTACTTGATCGGCTTTCTTGCAACCGACATGGCCCAAAACGACTCGATGTCGGACTTCAAAACCGTCGAAGTACACTGATCACCCCGAAATTCACCACGACACGTGCAAGCATGAGGGCAGCCACGCCCCCATGCCTGCACTGCCTTCCACAAAACTGTACACGATAATACGCAAGCCCCCCCTCCGGACCAGCACACTCCCGTCCCTGTCCGGGATCCTGCAAGGGAGACACCGGCGCGATCAAGCCCTTGAGGATGGCTTTCAGATCCTGATCATACGCTGGTTTCTCCCCCTGCCGGAACTTCGCCTGAACGTCCCCAAAAACAGTACGGCAGGCCGCTCAGTGCCTGATTCGACCTGAAAAACGCAGTTTTTCACATTTAATAGCAATTTTATTTGACTTCATGTCGTGTATAACATACACTTAGTGAAGTTTACAAGACTTATGGTCGCTCGTACCATACACGTGGAGGATCCCATGTCGTTCCAGGAAAAACGCAGTCTCGTGTTGTTCGGCGGCAGCCTGCTGCTGGCCTTCTTCTATCTTTCGATTGTCTTCCAGCAGCTGGCTGATGCCCCG
>JAKPMW010000016.1 GCA_029548715.1 Spirochaetota bacterium
ATGGTCGCCGGGGTCACCGAAAGCGACCAGCCGATCCCGCCGGCCTCAAGCACGGCCCGCCCGTCAGACAGCCCCTGATAGACACCCCGGATGTACTCGTACATGCTCACCTCAGGAGACCGGACTGCCAGCCGGCGCAGCTTTGTCCGGGCTGACAAGCTCAAGCCGGCCCTCTGGAGTCTCGGCACAGAGGATCATCCCCGAGGAGAGTTCGCCCATCATCTTGCGGGGCTTGAGGTTGGCGACCACGACCACCCGGCGCCCGGCCAGCTCTTCGGGGGCGTAGTGGGCGGCGATCCCCGAAAGGATCGTCCGGACACCGAGGGCGCCGAGATCGACCTCAAGCCGGAGGAGCTTGTCCGAGCCCTCCTTGCGGGCAGCGCTCTGAACCTGTCCGACGACAAGCTGGACCTTGGAAAAATCATCATAGACGATCTCGCTTGTCCCGTTTTGGGCCGGCACCTGCACTGGCTGAGGAGCGGACGAAGCTGCGGGTGTGGCTACTGCCGGCTCGTCCTCGCGCAGGAGGGCCAGTTCCTCGGCGATGGTCTCGTCCTCGATCTTGCGGAAAAGGACTTCGGGGGTCCCCAGGGCAACCCCCTCGGGCAAAAGATGCGTCCCGCCGGCCGCCCAGTCGAGGGAGGTCACCAGATCCCCGGCCCCCAGCATGACACAGGTCCTCTTGGCCGAGTCCGGCATGAAGGGACGCATCAGGGCGGCCAGGGTCAGCGAGAGCTGAACCGTAACGTACATGGCCGCAGCGCAGTCCGCAGGATTGTCCTTGCGGCTTTTCCAGGGGGCTCGCTCGTCAAAATAGCGGTTGCACTCACGGGCAAAGCCCATCAACTCCTCGATCGCGCGGCGGAAGGTGCAGGCGGCTATGGCCTCGCCCACCCGGCTCGTGGCCTGGGCCCTGGACTCGAGCATCGCCCGGTCACGTTCGCTCAGGGCTGCCGGCGAGGGAACACGCCCTTCAAAATTTTTCACCACAAAGGTCAGGGCACGGTTGATGAAGTTCCCCAGGGTATCGGCCAGTTCGCTGTTGTTGCGGGTCTGGAAATCCTTCCAGCGGAATTCGGAGTCCTGGTTTTCGGGCATGGTGGCCGCGATCACATAGCGGATCACGTCGGCGGGATAGCGGGAGAAGAAGCGCTCGGGTTCGACATACCACTTCCCGCTGGTTGAAAACTTTTTTCCTTCGTAATTATAGAACTCGTTGGCCGGGACATTGTCGGGCAGGATATAGTCGCCGACACCCATCAGCATCGCCGGAAAGACAAGGGTATGAAAGACGATATTGTCCTTTCCGATAAAATGCACCAGACGGGTCCCGGGATCGCACCAGTACTTTTTCCATTCGTCAGGGGTCCCGCGTTTTTCGGCCCACTCGATGGTCGAGGAGATATAGCCGATCGGGGCATCAAACCAGACGTAGATCACCTTGCCAGCTGCATCGGGCAGCGGTACAGGGACACCCCAGTCCAGATCACGGGTCACCGCCCTGGGTTTAAGCCCCTCCTTGAGCATCCCTCCGGGACCGCTCTTGACGTTGGCCTTCCAGTCCGTCTTGCTCCCGAACCAGCGCTCGAGATCGGGCTGGAGGGTGTCGAGACGCAAAAACCAGTGCTCGGTCTCGCGGAGCTCGGGGACGCTCCCGCACAGGGTGCAACGCGGATCGGCCAGCGTCATCTGGTCGATCCAGCTCCCGCAGCGCGGACACTCATCCCCACGGGCGTTTTCCTGTCCGCACTTGGGACAGGTCCCGGAGATGTAGCGGTCGGGCAGGAACATCCGGTCCTTGGGGCAGTAGTACTGCTTTTCGCTGGCTTTGGTGATCAGCCCCTTGTCATTGAGTTTTGTGAAAAACTCCTGCGAGAGGGTGTAGTGATGGGGCTTGGTAGTCCTCGAAAAATTGTCAAACGAAATATCAAAGCGCTCGAAAAGCCGCCGGATCACCTCGTGATACTTGTCCACCACGGCCCGCGGGGTCGAGTTCTCCCGCAGGGCGGTGATTGTCGCTGCCACCCCGTGCTCGTCGGTCCCGCAGATATAGACCACATCCTCGCCCGCCAGGCGCAGGTAGCGCACATAGATATCGGCCGGGAGATAGGCCCCGGCAATGTGGCCGAAGTGAAGCGGGCCGTTGGCGTACGGCAGTGCACTGGTTACGAGATAGCGTTGTCTGGGCATGGTCCTGTCCTCGTCTCGGTCTTGCCTAAAGATAGCCACAAGATCCCCGCCAAGACAGCACCCCTTTTATCTGGTGAAGAGCGTCCACGACCCGGAACACTCGCGCAACCCTGCGTGCCCTCCCACGCTCTGCGGCATCCGGCCCGCACGGTCCTGGCAGGGCCAAGACGCCCATCCGCGTGAGCGGAGACTGTTCCCCACAAGAAAGATTAAATATAGTAGAATGGTTTTTTGTGACAGCTCACGACGTAGAGGGTGCGGCAATTCCTGCAGCGGCCACTGACGGGTTCGGGCGGAATATCGGCAGCGCACTGGGGACAATGCGGCAGGCTGGCCGAGAGACGGGGAACATCCACCCGCCCCGAGGCCTTGTCCCAGAAAAACGGGGCCAGCGCCAGTTCATGGACAGCAGTCAAGGCCTCAGTGAGGGTTTCGGGGGAGACAGAGAATCTGCCACTCAGGGCGAGAATGTCGCTGACTGTTCCTTCCCGGCCCTGCTCGACAAGCCAGGTTGCCAGACGGGCAGAGAGAACAGGCTCTGCAGGAATCCGGGAATATCGTATTGCCAGCTTGAAACCCGCAAGAGTCAGCAGCACAAGCGGCGCGGCAACAAGCAGTATGCCGCGCAAACCAAATGCAAGCCCTGCAAGAGGCACAACCAGGACAGGTACAACCAGGGGCAGGCTGCCAAAGAGGGCTCGTACAATCCGGACAAGATCAGGTACCTGCATGATTCGCCTCCATTGGGGTGCGCCGTGGCATCAGATGTACAGCATGGTCCCGCAGAGACCACACACCTTTTCGACCACCATGGTATCGGACAGGATGGCACCACAGACCGGACAGCGTCGGTTGACAACCGGCTGATCGGATAACACCAGGAGCATGCGTTCGGTATCAAGATAGCCCAGGTGGTACTCGTCAGCCATATACCGGTCCAGCTCGGCCAGCACTTCATCAAGAGGCAAAGCGGCAGAGGCGGCCCAGGGGAGGATTTCAAGCTGACCGGCGGAGAGAAGCCGGTCGATGGCAAAGCGCAGCCTGCGCGGATGAATCCGTCCCCGCCCTGAAAGCAGCCATGCCGCCCGGTTGAGGCATACAACGAGAACAAAAAAGGAAATCAGCAAGACAGCCGTGGCTGCCCGCTGGTCACCCCGTGCCAGCCAGTCACGACCCAGCAACACCGCCAGGGCAGCGGCACAGAGTCCCGGCATGAGAGCATCCAGAGCCGTGAGACGGTAGACAAGCGGCCTGAAGAGGAGTGCCCGCAAGGCCGGGCTGAGCGGGACTGATTCGGTTGAACGTCGAAACATGCTGTAAATGTACTTCTTCATGGATGCGAGCGGCCATGTGCTTGATCTCCCTGCAGGCGGACGCCCGCCCTGGGAACTGTCCCGCGAAGTCCCTTGTGGGCGAAGTCCCTTGTGGGCGAAGTCCCTTGTGGGCGAAGTCCCTTGTGGGCGAAGTCCCTTGTGGGCGAAGTCCCGACAGGGGCGAAGTCCCTTGCGGGAGGAGAGAGGGGGAATAATACACGCGCTGCACCTCGTTGACATGCACCCCGGGGTACGTTGACAGCCGGCGTCCGGCGGGGTACACTTGTTGGCATACCGTACACCGGAAAGGGACCCGACAGGGATGCGAAAAACACTCTGGATACTGGCGCTGGTGCTTGTATCCTCTGCCATCTACACTGCCATCGTTGTTCCTTTGACCGTGCCGCCGGGCCATATCGGAATCATTCACTCCGATGCCTTCGGCCCGGGAGAGGCAATTGTCGATTCCTCCGGGGCTCATCTGGTCT
>JAKPMW010000018.1 GCA_029548715.1 Spirochaetota bacterium
TCGGCAATCTGCATCGAGGCCTGGCTGATCTGGTCTGATGCCTGGTCAAGCTGGCCGGCGATGGCAAAGAGGGGCAGCCCGACCAGTCTGCGCAAAAGGACAACCGCAACGATACCAAGAATGATGATACTGGTGACCATGACAAGGGAAAATACCAGCCGCATGGTCATCACCGTTTCATTGATCGCCTCAAGCGAAAAGATCATGGTGACTGTTCCAAGCTGCGCTTCTTTCGCCTTGCCCGCGGGAACACAGGGGAACTCACGGACAAGCCAGAGGTCCCGCTCGACCGCTATCTTCTCCGCTTCGATACCGTTGAAGTGCAGGCGTTCTCCGGCTGTCTTCGCCCCGTACTTCGTGTTGCGGATGATCACCGAAAGAATCGCATTGTCCGCACTCCCCTGGAGCTTTTCAGCTATCTGGTGCAATGCGGAGTAATTGAAGCGTTCAATATAGAGTGTGCTGATGGTCGCCACAAACGAGGTCATCTGATCCGCATGCTGCCGCTTCTCCCTGTACAGGGCGGACTCCTGCAGGCTGATCAGCAGCACCCCGGTTCCCGCAAGGAGTATGACCAGGAGAAGAAGCATCATCATGATAAAACGGAAAAAAACCCCGCGCGCAGTTTTCATACCATCACCTCAGCACCGTCGGAACAGTCAGCCTGCCCTCGGCAATCCGCCTGGAAACATCCGTCAGCTCCCGGCGCACATCAGCGGACACCCTGTCCGCTGTATACTCGAATTCGGTCAGACTCACCCCGTGGTTTTCCAGGTCAAACCGGTAAACCCGTCCCCCGGCAAGGGTGCCGGCAAGGTAGCGGCCAATGATATTGGTCACCGCCACATCGGCCCGCTTCATCATGCTGGTCAGGACAAACCCGGGAGCCAGATGATCCTGGTTTGAGTCCACGCCAATGACCAGCTTGCCCTTTTCCCGCGCCGCCTGAATGATCCCGTTTCCTGTCCCTCCGGCAACGGCGTATACGACATCAACCCCGGACGCGTACATCTCCGCCGCAAGCGCATACCCGCGTGAAGGATTGTTGAAGCCCGAAAAATCCGGCACCAGCGAGACCCAGACCGTATCGACAACCGCATCCGGACGGACACGGCGGATCCCTGCCTCGTAACCGGTCAGAAAATCCTTGACCGGCAAGAGATCGACTCCCCCGACAAATCCGAACCGCCGGGACGACGAGACCCTGGCGGCCAGCATCCCCGCCAGAAAGGACCCTTCGTTTTGGGCAAATTCGGTAGCTGCGATATTGGGCAGATCGACTGCCGCAGACTCCATCAGGACAAACATGACCTCTGGATGCCTGAGGGCAATTTTTTTGACTGTCTCGCCCATGGCATACGCCTCAGCCACAATGATCAGGTTGCACCTGTCCTGTTCCACCAGTCTGTCAAACAGGGCTCTGAGGTCTTTCTCCTCATTGCTGGCGGGCACCCTGAAGGCAGCCTGAATGGGCATGCGCTCGTAGGATTGGACAAGCCCCGAATACTGCATATCGTTGAAGGACTGGTCGCCCAGGCCGGAGACCCCAAGCGCCAGACCGACCTTTTTGTCCCGCTTGATCCCGGACTCGGGCTTCAAGGTCACACCTGACCGGTCCTCTCCCGTTCCACAGGCAGAGAGACCCAGAGCAGCAAAAAACACAGCAGTTATCAGACGCAGTTGAAGGGACATATCTCTTCTTCGGCATATTCTGGATCTATCGTAAGCGCTTTTCCACCTGAGGACTGGCCAAATTCACAATCCGACCATGACAATTTGACAAGCCGGCACAAAGGGGATAGATTTTGAATCGGCAGAGCTGCGCACAGAGGAGACGTGCCATGACAGAGACACGACAGGAGACAGGGCAGGAAACGACCATTACCCGTCAGGATCCACCCCGCTACCGGGTTCTGCTTCATAACGACCATTTCACCACAATGGAGTTTGTTGTCGATATTCTTGAAACAGTCTTTCACAAACAGCCTCGCGAGGCCGAGACTATCATGCGCCATGTACACGAGCGCGGAGTCGGGGTCTGTGGCATCTACTCCCGCGAGATTGCCGAAGCACGGGTGGCGCTGGTCACACGGCTGGCGCGTGAACACGAGTTTCCGCTGCTTTGCACCATGGAACGGGAGGAATAAGCATGTTGAGCAAGGATCTTCAGCTTTCCATCTTTGCCGCATTTCGGGAGGCCAAGCGGAGACGGCACGAATTCCTGACGGTCGAACATGTCACCTCCGCCCTGCTCTTCAACGAGCTGGCCCAGTATATCCTCGAATCCCTCGGGATTGACGTGGACGAACTGCGCAAGACACTTGACGACTTTCTTGAGCGCTCCACCGAAAAGCTCCCCGAAGGGATCAAGCGGGACCCCATCGAGACCCCCGCCTTTCAGCGCATCATCCAGAGAGCGATGTCGCACATGCAGGCCTCTGGGAAGGAAAACGTCGATGCAGGTGACGTGCTGGTATCCATCATGCATGAGGAAGAATCCCATTCCTTCTTCTTTCTCACGCAGGCCGGATTGACCAGACTCGAACTGATGCAGTTTGTCTCCCACGGCGCTTCGCCCGACCAGGGTCCCGCCAGTGAAGAGCCCGAAGGCAACGACGACGCCCCAGAAGACAACAAAAGGGCCAAGTCTCCTCTCGAACAGTTTTGCACCAATCTCAATGCCCGGGCGGCCCTTGGCGAAATCGACCCCCTGATCGGACGGGCAGCCGAGATGCGCCGCATACAGCAGGTACTCTGCCGCCGTCAAAAAAACAACCCCCTCCTGGTTGGCGATCCCGGAACCGGAAAAACAGCCCTGGCCGAGGGGCTGGCGCTGGCCATCAGCGAGGGACGCGTCCCTCAGATCCTGCGGGACCACACTGTCTACTCCCTTGATATGGGTGGTCTCGTGGCCGGAACAAAATTCAGGGGACAGTTTGAAGAGCGGCTCAAGGGAGTCGTGCAGGAACTGGTCAAACTCGGCAAGGCCATTCTCTTCATTGACGAGATCCATACCATTGTCGGTGCAGGCTCAACCAGCGGAGGCTCGCTGGATGCATCCAACATCCTCAAGCCAGCCCTGGCCAGCGGAAAACTGCGCTGTCTCGGCTCGACCACCCACGAGGAATACCGCCAGATCATTGAGAGGGACAAGGCCCTCTCCCGCAGGTTCCAGACCATCCAGATCGAGGAACCAAGCCACAGCGAGACCCTGCAGATCCTGCGCGGTTTAAAAACCCGCTACGAAGCCCATCACAATATCCGCTATACGGATGCAGCCCTCAAAAGCGCTGTCGAGCTCTCCGCCAGATTCATCACGGACAGGCGCCTTCCCGACAAGGCTGTCGATGTGATTGACGAAGCCGCAGCAGCACTGCACCTCCTGCCTGACTCCTCCCGGCGCAGACGGGTCCTGCCTTCCGACATCGAGGCTGTCGTCAGCCTGATCGCCCGCGTCCCGGTCCAGACAGACGACACCGACATGACCGCGGCCATGGCCAGTCTCCCGGCCGCCCTGGGCGGCGTGGTCTTCGGACAGGATGAGGCGGTCCAGACCCTCTCCCGCGCATTGCGCCGCTCGCGTGCCGGCTTGGGACATCCCGATCATCCCCTGGGGAGTTTTCTCTTTACGGGGCCGACCGGCGTCGGGAAGACCGAGGTCTGCCGCCAACTCGCAAAACAGCTCGGGGTCGAGCTTCTCCGCTTCGACATGAGCGAATATATGGAAAAACATGCCGTAGCCCGCCTGATCGGAGCCCCTCCCGGCTATGTCGGGTACGACCAGGGCGGACTCCTGACCGAAGCGATCAGGCGCACGCCGCATGCCGTCCTCCTTCTCGACGAGATCGAAAAGGCACACGAGGACATCTTCAATATCCTGCTGCAGATCATGGATCACGCCGCCCTGACAGACAACGCCGGACGAAAAAGTGATTTCCACAACGTGATCCTGGTCATGACCAGCAACGCCGGGGCTCGCGAGATGAGTCAGGCCGCAATCGGATTCGGCGATCCGCATCTCGGCGCCGGAGGACGGGGAATCCGTGCCATCGAAAAACTCTTTTCGCCCGAATTCCGCAACCGCCTGGACGAGACCATCGTCTTCAAGCCCCTCTCGCCCGACGTGATGCGCCTTGTCGTCGACAAATTCATCAATCTGCTCCGCCCCGGCCTCAAGGCACGCAAGATTACGCTCGAGATTGACGAGACCGCACGGGAATACCTTGCCACCCGGGGGTATGATCCCGTCTATGGTGCCCGCCCTCTTGACCGGCTGATCCAGACCAGCATCAAGGATCCCCTCTCGGAGGAAATCCTCTTTGGCCGTCTGGCCGGAGGAGGGCACGTCACAGTGCGTGCAGACGCCGACGGGCTCAGTTTTGAAATCCCGCGTACCGAACTGGTATGAACCTCCCCGTCTGGCTGGGAGAGACACTCGAGTTTCCCGATCCGGCGCTCTCCCACTGGCAGGGGCTCGTTGCCCTCGGGGGTGACCTTTCGGCCGAGCGCCTCATCCTGGCATACCGCCAGGGCATCTTCCCCTGGTACAGTGCGGGCGACCCGATCATGTGGTGGTCCCCCGACCCGAGGTCAGTGTTTTTTCCGGCCTTGTTTCACCTCTCGGCCAGCCTGCGCAGGGTTTTACACAAACATGAATTTGAGATCCGCATCGATACCGCTTTCAGCGATGTTGTCCGCTGTTGCGGGAGTGTTCCCCGTGCGGGACAGGATGGGACATGGATTCTTCCCGAAATGCACGAAGCCTACTGCCGGCTCCACAGGCTGGGGCATGCCCACTCCGTCGAAGTCTGGCAGCAGCTTCCGGCTTCTTCAGGGGGAACAGTCTCCACTCCCCCGCTCTGCGACAGGAGCGGGATGTATCTTGCAGGCGGAGTCTACGGGGTCCTGACAGAATCCGTCTTTTGTGGCGAATCCATGTTTTCGCTCGCACCCAACGCTTCAAAGATCGCCCTGGCCGCCCTGATGCATCTCTCCCTCGCCTGCGAAATCCTCGCGGTGGACTGCCAGTTCATGACACCGCACCTTGCATCCCTGGGTGCGGTTGAGATCAGGCGAAGCGACTATCTCGCCCTGCTGGAAAGCGGACACACTCCCCAGTATGAAGCAAATGATCTGGCATCGCCGGGGGCGGCCCTGTTTGCCACGCATACCTGGCCCCAGACCCTGCAGGCAGCACTTGAGACCCGCCAGGGGAGGTAATCCATGCCCCTTGCGGGATTTTCCATCAGCGATGCCTGATCATGAACAAACGGACACCCGGCGATACGGCAGATGTTCCGCAATCACCTGCAAGCAGCCCGACACCCTGCGAGGGCAGATGCAGCGCTGTGTCAGCACATCTGCCCTCGGCCTTCCAGGCCCTGCCGGCATGGCCTTAAAAATCCTGCATGTCCTTTTCATCCAGAGGGATAATCTGTTCAGGAGTAAACTCCCGGCTGTGCGCCGCCGGTCGGGCGGGGAGGGCGGGAGCAGGGCTGACAAGCGGAGGCTTTTCCCGGGACGGCTGACGCGGTGCAGATGTCGCCCTGACAGCCACGGGCTGGACGGGTGCGGCCTGGTCCCCATCCGAACCACCAAAGACGTATGCCGCCAGCACCCGCACGCTGGCCCGCATCTCTTCAGCCTGGGCATTCAGCTCTTCAGTGGATGCTGCCGTCTCTTCCGAATTGGCCGCATTTTGCTGGACGACCTTTTCCATTTCGGAAACCCCGCGGTTGATCTGCTCGATTCCCTTGGACTGTTCGTTCGAGGCTGCCGCAATCTCGCCAACAAGGTGCTGGACACGGGCCGAACGCTCAACTACCTCATCAATCGACTTTCCGGTCTCGGCAAAGGTAGCCACACCCTCATTGACTTTTCCGATCGTCTCCTCGATAAGCTGGGCCGTGCGCCGGGAGGCCTCGGCCGAACGCATCGAGAGGGAACGCACCTCGTCAGCGACCACCGCAAACCCGGCCCCGGCGTCCCCAGCCCGGGCCGCCTCGACCGCCGCATTCAGGGAGAGGAGGTTGGTCTGAAACGCTATCTCATCGATGGTCTTGATGATCTTTTGCGTCTCGCCGCTGGCCCTGGCGATCTCCTGGCTGGCTGTCAGGGAGCGCTGCATGGCCTTGTGGGCCGCATCGATCGAACCAATGGCATCCGCCGTCAGCTTGTTGGCCTGGGCCGCATAATCCGCATTTTGCTTGGTCATCGACGAAATCTCCTCAAGGGATGAGGAGATCTCTTCAATTGAAGC
This sequence comes from Spirochaetota bacterium, assembly GCA_029548715.1. GTDB lineage: Bacteria > Spirochaetota > JAGLSM01 > JAGLSM01 > JAKPMW01 > JAKPMW01. The sequence continues at coordinate 6,260 of JAKPMW010000018.1, forward strand.
AGCCTGCTCTGACGAGCCGGACGCAAGGCTCTGGCTGGCCGAGGCAAGCTGTTCGGAGCTCGAGCGGATGTAATCCGCGGAGGATTCGAGCACACTGGTTGCATTCCGCACGCGACGGGTAATTGCCCTGGCCAAGGCAAACCCGATGAACAGCGACATGATCAGGGACAAGGCCCCGGCGATCAGCGCTCCAACCCGGCCATTTATGCTGTCCCGAAGAGCCGTCTCATTGATTCTGTTGTTCTCTTTTACAATAAACGCAACCTGGCTGTTAAAGAGAGCGATAAAATCGTCATAGGCACGTGTCTGACCGGACTGACGGGCAAGCTTGAGCAGCTCATCATGCATGTCCTTTTCGCCTGCGTGCTTGACAGCATAATCAACATAGCCGCGATTCAACGCAAAGAGCTCACTCTCCGCTTTCACAAGCCGCTCCCAGAGCGCCTTCTCCTCACTCCCCATGGGGACGGACTCATACCTTGCCTTGGCGGCAAAATACTCCTGCTGACTCTTCTGATAGTCCTGGACCTGCACTTCCGTTTCGGCCTGTGAATACAAGGGATTGCGCATCTCACGCAGCGCCATGCGCATGGTCAGGACCTCGCGCCGCATCTCTCCCAGATCGGTGATATTGGGCAATGCTTCTTTCGACAGTATCTCAATATCCCTGTTCAAGATATCGAGGTACACAACAGAAAAGACACTGGAAAGGCAACCAAGAAGAGCTACCAGCACAAACCCGATGACAAGTTTCTTACTGACTGACATATGAGACATGCATTCCTCCCATTCACTATGCGCCCCTTGTGAAGTATACACGTGTGCTCATATACGCGCAAAGGTTTTATCCGTAGAAATACGGATTCGCGCCATCCCTCCCCCAGGCCAAAAGACGGAGGGGACAAAAAATCACACCCGCCTCCGCCGCCATCCGGAATGGATGGTATGACAGAGAGCGGGTGCAACCGGTCCGTGGACTCTATTACTGCAACAGAACTGTCTAGCCCAGAAGCTTGAGGACGGTCTTGGACTGGATATTGGCCTGGACCAGCATCGAAGTCCCAGTCTGCGTCAGGATCTCGTTTTTCGAAAACTCAATGATCTCCCGAGCCATGTCAGTGTCCCTGATCCTGGATTCCGCAGCCGTCAGGTTTTCCTCGGCAACGGACAGCGCATTGACAACATGCTCCATCCTGTTTTGCCAGGCACCCACGTTGGCACGCTGCTTCGAGACAGCATTCACTGCGCCGTCAATGGAACCAAGACTGTTGTTGGCTGCCACTGCCGTCGTAATGTCGACAGCGTCAACCTTGAGGGTCTTGGTGTCCATCGAATCAATCGAAACGGCAATGGACTGATCCTTGTCCGGTCCGACGTGAAAGCGCATGTCCTTGAGCGAGCCATCCAGAATCTTCAGCTGGTTGAACGACGTTACGTCGACAATCCTGTCGATTTCCTGCTTCAGCTGTGATACTTCAACCTGGATCTGAAGCCGGTCTTCGGTGCTGTAGATCTGGTTGGCCCCCTGGATGGACAACTCCCGCATGCGGTGCAAGATCGAATGCATCTCCTGCATTGATCCTTCGGCCGTCTGCAGAAACGAAATGCCGTTTTGGGCATTGCGTGTCGCCTGGGCGAGCCCCCTGATCTGCGAACGGAGTTTTTCGGATACCGCAAGTCCTGACGCGTCATCCCCAGCCTTGTTGATCCTGTGCCCCGACGAAAGCTTTTCGATGGAGTCACCCAAGCGGGCTCCCGCACCGGCAAGCTGCCGCTGCACAAAATGCGCTGACATATTATGGTTGATGATCATGCTATTCCCTCCCTCCTGGAAATAGCGTCCGGCATCCCTGCCGAACGGCTTTTACGGGGTATGCTCCCCTGATCCGGTGCTTTCCCGGCCGATACAGCAGCATGACAGGCTCGCGTGCATCCTCTGCATGCGGCCACGGACCAGCCCTGTCCTGCTTCCTGCACCACGGGCACTCACCGTACAACCCCTGCCTTCCCGACCCCGGCAAGACCTGCTCCCTTCCGGATACATGATCACCCTGAAACGGGTTTTCACGCAACCGGACCGAGGCAGGCCCCGCGCATGACCGGGTAAAGCGGTATTGTCCTCGCGGTCTGGTGATGAATCTGTGTCTGGCCAAAACGTTTCTGACAATTCCCTGTGCGGTTCCTGTTACCCTGCTGTCACTCCAACAGTTTCAGAGCCACTCGCCCCTGCATGTTGGCATGCGAGAGCATTGCAGCACCGGACTGGGTAAGGATCTGTCCGCGGACAAAATTGGACATCTCCTCAGCCATGTCGGTATCGCGGATGCGGCTTTCGGCAGCCTGGATGTTTTCGGCCGCGACAGCGATACCCTTGACTGCATACTCAAAGCGGTTCTGGTACGCGCCCAAGTCTGCCCGCTGCTTCATGACGATGTTGTAGGCGGCATCGATCTTGCCGATAACCTGATTTGCTGCATTCGGGTTATCCAGCTTGAGCGTCACCTGGTTGCCGTCATCAAGAAACTTCAAGGCCCTGGCGGTCATGTC
>JAKPMW010000464.1 GCA_029548715.1 Spirochaetota bacterium
CCGAAGGGCAGTCCCTGTCCTCCCTGATTGCAACCTTTACCCTGCCTGCCGGTGCCCGGGCCTACGTGAATACGGTTGAGCAGAAAAGCGGGACCAGTGCCCTGTCATATGCTCAGGGGTACCGCTCCTGGGTCATCAAGGCTGCCGACGGAGCCCTGCGAGAGTACCGGGTCTACGCCTGGGCCGGCGCAGTCAGCTCGGCAAGTTCCACCAGCAGCAGTTCGATGACGAGCTTGTCCACCAGTTCTTCAACAGCTTCGAGCACATCCTCCGCGACTTCGGGGTCGGGCGGGAGTAGCGCAAGCAGTGTCAGTTCATCAGCGACAAGCATTGACCCGAATTCACAGATCGGAAATGTCCTTATAACTGAATGGGGTGATGCCGGTACCGGTGTTGACTACATCGAACTTCGGAATTTTTCGGGTTCATCGGTGACAATTGACTCAACCTTGACGATCGTTTTTGGGGCATCTTTTGGAACATCAGTCACCCTGACCAAGTATGGAACAGGCGATGATCCCGCCGCATACACAACATTCACCTCTCTCTCCTTGGCGCCTGGTGAAGTCATCCTTGTCATCGAAAGCGACGTTACGATAGCGAACATCCAGACCATCAAGGGATATGGTGTGCCTACTGACACCAAATTCTTTGTCTCCACCGAGTCCACACTGATTGGCTCGAATGATCGACTTGGCCAAAGTCAGGCAAAACTCAAACAGGCGAGTTCAGAATGGAGTCTGACTCCAGATATTGCTTCCATGACTTCGGTTACCTATTCTTCATTGAAATCCGGTTTTGACCATCTTGCAAACAGCACATCAGATGGAGCTTGGTGGAATAATGGGTCTACAGAATTCAGAAAACCAGGAGTCTGGCCATGAAAACCATCCTTGCCCTGATACTCGCCGGACTGCTGGTTCTCGGAATGATTGCCTGTTCCGAAACCGAGCTGCACACGGACTGGCCCCACGGGAACAGCACGGGGACAGGCACAGCTGCACCGGCGATTACCCTCTTTTCGCCGCGTCACCAGCTCAACGCAAACAGCAGCAGTTACGAGTTTGTCTGGGGATCAAGCGTCCCCTATATCACAACCATGTATATCTCGATCAATCCCGATCTTTCGGCACCACTTTTTGAACAGAGCTTTGCCTCGGCAACCAGCACCAACTGTACCCCTCCGCTGGCTCTCCCCTTGACCGGGGTGTCAAAGACCCGGATCTACTGGGCTGTCAAGGGAGTAGATGCCCTGCACACGGTCTGGAGTGAGACCAATATCATCAATCCCGAACTGGACCCATTTTCGGTTGTCCTCAGCGAAATCTGTTACCGGGCCACAAAAAGCGACAGCGGGCAGGGGTATTTTCTGGGTGACTTTATCGAAATCCACAACTCGACTGCCGACCGGACAATCGATATCGGCAACTGGCAGATCGACCAGTACACCTGTGACAGGACCAATTTTCTGGGAACTTTGACCATCCCCTACGGTACACGGCTTGCGCCGGGTGGTTTCTGGGTGCTGGCCAATACGAGTACCCAGTTTGACAACGCATTTGTCACGACTGCCTTTCGGGCAACACGCATCAAGCTGGATGTCAGTTCGTCGAAGGGGTTTTCGTATGTTCTCAAGGACACGTCAGGCAAGGTGCATGACGAATGCGATATCCGTGCCGGTTCGCTTTCCCCGGGAGAGCACTATGCCTCGGTTGAACGCTCAAAGCCGTTTGCCGACGGAATGCATGACCCGAACTGGAGTCTGGCGATTGCAGGTACCAATATCAAACCCGGATTCCAGGTCTACACCCGTGCAACACCAGGTGCCGCCAACAGCATCTGGCCGAAATAAGGAGATGGCATGAGGTCTATCGCAATGCGTGTCACCCTGCTGCTTGCAACCATCCTGGGGCTTTCCTGTTCGGGCGATCTCAATATCGCAACCAGCGGCGAACTGCCTGACCAATACGAGCGAAAATTTCTCCCGGATCCGTTTTTGTCCGGTCTTTCAACCTCCCTGCCCAACGCCCTTGTTCCGGCCTTTGGTATCGAGCGAACCAATTATCTCGTCGGTGTCCCTGCGGGGACAGCCTCATTCAGTGTCACTCCGGTGTCACGCAGCAGCACCTCGACGATCACCGTCAATGGCAGTTCCGTCACCTCCGGGATGGCGTCACAGCCCATTGTCCCTGGCGCAGGTACGACTCCGGTTTCGGTTCGTGTAACCGACCGGGATGGCCTGTCCGTCTTCACCTATACCGTCAGGGCGGTTCTCCTGACGGGGAGTGAGAGTGCCGATTCCAGTCTCTCGTCCCTGACGGTCGGTCCCACCAATATTCTCTCGTTTACTCCCACAACCACCACGTATTCGTGCACTGTCAATTTTGATGTCACGTCGGCCAGCGTAACCCCTGCAGCCACGCACAGTGCTGCCCGGATCTATCTCAACAACCAGCAGGTGGCTTCAGGTGCAAGCCTGTCAGTTCCGCTTGCGGTTGGCGCCAACACCGTTTCGCTCCGGGTCGTGGCCGAAAATTTCTCTGAAACCACCTATACCGTCACCATTACCCGGACAACTCCGGCCCTTTTTGGCCTTCTCATCAGCGAGTGGGGGGACTCTTTAACTGCCAATCTCGACTACATCGAGCTCTGGAATTCCGGCTCACAGAGTCTGTCCATCACCCGGGACTTCAGAATCCTGATCGGGACAACCGAGATCAGTTTGTCGAAGTACGGAACCAGCAGCAACGTGAGCGTTTTTGCCTCGATACCGAGTTCGGGGGGGGTGACGATTGCCCCCGACGAGGTGATCCTGATTGTGGATTCGGATGTCAACGCCACCAATCTCAATACCATCATCAATTGGGGAGTGCCTGCCGGAACAAAGTTCTTTACCTCTTCCGAGTCAACCCTGCTCGGGACAGGTGACAGACTTAACCAAAACAGGGCCTTTCTCAAGTCCGGCTCGTACGAGTGGAGCCACACCCCTGACCCGGCGGCCTTTACCGCGGCATTGATGACCTCAACATACATGAAACTCAGGGCAACCTTCAACCCTGCGACGGACGCCTATACCAATATCGCAGTCTGGCAAAACGGCTCGACGACCATCCGCAGTCCCGGAACCCGGAATTAGGGAGAGTGATTGATGAAACTGAAATGTGCCCGGTATGCAGTGTTCTCCCTTGTGCTCGCAGGGTGTGCGATCGGCGAGCCGTCTGAGA
>JAKPMW010000465.1 GCA_029548715.1 Spirochaetota bacterium
ATCACAATGGAGGTCGCAAAAAAGTACGGCATGATCCAACCGGGTGAAAGCTCGACCAAGGCCGTGCGCGCTGTGTTTGTGATTGATCCCAATGGTGTCATCCGCACCATCATCTATTATCCGCTCTCCATGGGACGCAACTTTGACGAACTCCTGCGTGTCCTCCAGGCACTCCAGACCGCCGATGCCTTTGCTGTGGCAACACCGGCCGACTGGCGCCCCGGCGATGCAGTCATTGTACCGACTGCGGGCTCCTGTGGCGTCGCCAAGGAACGGATGGACGGCGGGGCAGGAATGAAATGCTACGACTGGTTCTTCTGCACCAAGGAGCTTGAAAAGGACACGGTCATGAAGGCAATCGGCAGGAAAAAATAAATCCCTGCCTGCCCTCCATCAGGCCCGGGACCGTTTTCAAGAATCGGCGGGCCCGCGCACCTGACAATGTGTCAGTCCGGCCCCCGCATGAAGAGTGCGGGGGCTTTGTATGCTGGTGTTGTGCAATACAGTCTTGCGGGGCAACCAGCGCAGTTTCGCCACAATCCATCAGTACAATCACCACAATCCGGGATTGGCAGGCATGCCTGCCAATCCCGGATTAAATTCTATCCAATTTACTTTTTGCTCAACCCGTTTTTGGACGCCTTGCGGCATGACTCGCGCGATTGTCAGACGAGACAATGCAACAGCCGCACACCGGTGCGATGTACAATCGTCGGGGCAGAGGCCTGCTGTCTCGATTGTAAAAGTGCCAGTCCCGCAATAATCCTGGAATGCCCCCAATCATGCTACATTTAGCGTATGGGAATGGGAAAGCATACGCGGACACAGCAACGGCAAAACGCGGTACCTGTGCAGGGGGATCTCTCGTCGCCCCCCGGGACGGAGGCCATCCTTGAGAGCATCTCGGACGGTGTCTTTACCGTGGATCACGAGTGGCGCATTGCGAGTTTTAACCGGGCTGCTGAATCCATCACTGGAATCCCGCGTCACGAGGCCATCGGACGCCCCTGCAGTGAGGTCTTTCGCTCAAGCATGTGCGAGAGTCGCTGTGCCCTCAGGGAAACCCTGGCAAGCTCGGCTCCGGTCATTGGCCGGACGGGATACATTGTCAAGGCCGACGGAAGCCGGGTGCCTGTCAGTGTCAGTACCGCTGTCTTGCGTGATTCGGCTGGTGTCATTTGTGGAGGTGCCGAGACCTTTCGGGATCTCTCCGAAATCGAAATCCTGCGCGAGGCGCTCGTCCAACAGACATCCGCCGGTGAACTCGCCAGCGCCAGCCCGGCGATGCAGCGTGTCCTTGAGCTGACAAAAACGTTGGCCGACATGGAAACAACGGTCCTTGTCAGCGGTGAAACCGGAACGGGAAAGGAGCTGGTCGCCAGGTCAATCCATGGAGGAGGACAGCGGGCGTCCCTGCCCTTTGTAGCCATCAATTGCGGGGCCCTGCCCGACACCCTGCTTGAAAGTGAACTCTTCGGCCATGTCCGGGGCGCCTTTACCGGCGCCGACAAAAATCATCCGGGAGTCTTTGAACGGGCCGCCGGAGGGACCCTTTTTCTGGACGAAATCGGCGAGATCAGCCCGGCCATGCAGGTGCGCCTTCTGCGGGTCCTCCAGGAGCGCCAGTTCGTCCCGCTGGGCGGGACAAAGTCCCTCCCGGTTCGGGCCAGAATCATCGCCGCCACCAACAGGGATCTTGCCGGGCGTGTCGCCAGCGGCCTCTTTCGCGAAGACCTGTACTACCGGATCAACGTGATCACGATCGCACTCCCTCCGCTTCGCGAACGCCGTGAAGACATCCCCCGCCTGGCTGAAAAATTTCTGGCCCGGGCCTCGCTGATGACCGGACGCCCCATGGTATCAATCGAGCCCGAGGCCCTCGACCGGCTGACATCCCACACCTGGCCCGGCAATATCAGGGAACTGCAAAATGTCATTGAGCGCGGAGCCATCCTGTCACGGGACGGCGTCATCCGCGCAGGCGACCTGGCCCTCACGCAGCCCACACGGCAGGCGGAGCAGGCCTGCAAATCCACACCCGCAAGCCTGCGCTCCGCCGCCAGCGAAGGCAGCAAACAGGCCATCATCGAGGCATTGCAAGCAACCGGAGGAAAGCGCAGGCAGGCCGCTGCCCTCCTCGGGATCCATCCTGCCACGCTTTTTCGCCGGATGAAGGCACTTGAGATCCGTTTTGATCCGGGCACTATGGATACCTAAGCCACACGCGGACAGACACCAAGCACATCCGACGTGCGGTAAACGATCCTTGTCACTGTCCGGTGTCACGCATTGCCCACTGGACGAACAATGCGTGGCGTCTTTTCACTTGCGGACAACCGCCTGAGGATCACCCTCAAGCCAGCCCAGGACGGTATACGAACCCAGCGAAACCTCGACCTGGGTCCAGACCACGTTTTTGTAGCGCACAGCCTTTTTCACCACGACAGACTCATTGGCCGCAAGCTCCTTGACAGGCTGTGCGACACGTTCGGGACGGGCCCAGGCCTTGCAGGGCCTGATGGTTTTCATCTGGCCTGCCAAGGTAGGCTGCACGACAACCGGTTCGATCCCGGGTCCAACCTCACCCCTGAAAAACGGCCAGGCCTCCCATGCCTTTCCATTGACCACGCAAAAGCCGGCCTCACCCCCGTCCGAAGGGCGCACTTCAAACTTCCCGCCCTGCGCCTTGCAGTATTCCGCCGCCGGATTGGCAAGTCCGACACCAGCGACAGAATCCTTGTCCCGCGAAGCTGAAGAGGAGCAGCCAGCAACCACGAACAAAACAGCACCACACACAACCAGTCTTTTCATACGTTCATTCCTTTTTCTTCGACTGTCATTGACAGCGTCGTTGCAAATCTACATACAAACAGTATTTCTATTGCTGCGAAAAATCAAGTCTATGCGAGAGATCCCGCACGCTTCCGTCATTCATGTGGACCTTGGCCCGCAGGACAAAGGTCCCCCAGCCAGTCGCCGAAAAGGGGAAGCCGTACCCCGCGCCGCTGGTAACGGTGTGCACATTGTTGCGGAATGAAGGATGGAGGTAATAGACTACCTTCTCGACCCTCGAGAGGTCCGAAGCTGGGCCATCGATAAAGGCAGTCCAGCTATACCAGGTATTTCCCCGGTCATCCTCACGGTATGGTACCGCAGAGTTTTTAAGGACAAGGCGTGTGCGGGGCTGATCCCTGAAAACAAGTCTGGTCGAAAGCGAACGCGACGTACCGTCCTTGAACTTGACTGTCGCCCGCACGGTAAAAGACTCCCAACCTCTGGCACTGTAGGCAAACCCGTTGGCCGCGCTTGCCCTGACGACAGGATTCGGATTGGGGTAGGTGGAGACCAGGTGGTAGGTCACCTGTTCAATATCCGCGAGATCATTCAGGCTGCCCCGAATACGGAGCCACCAGTTCCAATAATCCCTGTTACCGATCTTTCCGTAATATTTGTCCGTCTGTTCAAGGACCAGCGCTCCGCGTGTGGCTGCTGCAAGGTTCCAGGTAAAGCTCCTTGTCGCACTCGTCCCGTCCCTGAAGCTGACCACGGCCCGGATTACATGGGTACCCGTACCGCGCAGACGGCCCACGATTTCGAAATTGTCCTCTGCCGATGTCTTGACAGTTCCGTCAGCCGCAATAAACCCGTCAGGGACCTGCCATGAGACCTGCCGGATCGTGTCCAGGGTGGCACTGTCGGCCTTGATATGGGCCCGCAGGTTCCAGGCCGGCACGCCAGCCGACAGCCCACCGGAGACCGAACGCCCGATAATCTCAAAATCCCTGCTTCCGGGACGCACTGCATCCGTTGATCTGTCATCGATCATCACATAGGCGCATTCCATAAAGTTACGTTCCTGTGAATCGTAGGCGATGGTCCCGATCACATCATAGCTGATCCAGGCGTAGCCTTCCTTGCCCCAGGCTGTTCCCCATGAATTGAGAAAGAGCAGGGCCCCGCGGATGTCGTCGTAGCCAAGGATCACCATCGCATGCCGGCCGTGGGCATTGAGCGGATCACGCGTGGCTCTGGAGCGGATGGCCTGATTGTAGATGTCAAACCGCCCGCTCATGAACTCCTTGTCTGTCACGATCCCGACAACCACCGGGTGACCCTGGGCCAGAGCCTGCTTGATCGCCATCAGCGAACGAACCGAATAGTACTCGCGATTGCGGTAGCGGGCGGCCTCCTGCAGGGCGGTGGAGGGCGGGGTCTTGCGGTAATCGGTGGTATAGGGCATGGTGGCAAGCGTCGCACCGCCCCGGGTCTTGAGCAGGTCCAGGGCACTGTGAATATAGCCCCCATTGTTTTGCCCGCCATTGATCTGGTTATAAATCCATGAGGGGGAGAAGATCCGCGTGGAGGTGACCGGCTCCCAGCGATGCTCGATCGCTTCGATGTATGACTTGGCATACGA